>JBBQMA010000001.1:0-37152 GCA_038328415.1 Chitinophagales bacterium
GGATACCCGATTTGATCACGCCATGGATATTCAGTCATTGGGATTGGCCCCTGGTGATCAGGTTTCTTATTATTTTGAAGTGTGGGACAATGATGCTATCAATGGCAGAAAATCGTCCCGCTCGCAAGTCATGCAATTTGCCAAGCCAAGTGCTGAAGCGCTGGATGCCAAAGAGAAAATGAATAATGAGCAGATCAAGGACAATCTGAAAAAGGCCCTTGAGGAGTCGAAAAAAATTCAAAAAGACTTACAAAAGCTTTCAGAAAAGTTACTTCAGGAAAAGAATCTGGATTGGCAGCAACGAAAGGAAATGGAGAAGTTGTTGAATCGACGAAAGGAGTTGCAGGAAGAGATTCAAAAATCAAAAGACCTTTTCGATCAAAACCTTCGCGAGCAGGAAGAATTCTCCAAACCCAGCCAAGAACTTCTTAAAAAACAGGAAAAGGTACAAGAGATGTTTGAAGAGATGCTGAGCGAGGAAATGAAGGAAATGCTCAAGCAAATGGAAGAAATGCTTCAAAATCTGGACAAGGAAAAAAGCCTTGAAAAGTTAGAGGAGATGAAAATGGATGAAGAGCAACTTAGCAAGGAGCTCGATCGGATGATGGAGATGTTTAAGGAACTTGAATTAGAAAAAGACATCCAGGAGCAATTGGACAAACTGAATGAATTGGCCAAGGACCAAGAAAACCTAGCTGAAAAAACAGAGAACAAGGAGCTTTCTCAGGAGGAGCTTCAGAAGAAGCAGGATGAATTGAACGACAAATTTGACGATGTCCAAGAAAAAATGAAGGACATCCAAAAGCGAAATGAAGAGCTAGAAAGCCCAAAGGAATTAGGTGATCCGGAGGAGAAGATGGATGAAATTGATGAGGATATGAAGGATTCCAGTGATGAGTTGGAAAAGGGCCAAAACGGAAAAGCATCTAAATCTCAAAAAAGTGCGGCTCAGAAGATGAAAGATGCTGCCAAGGCCATGGAGATGAATATGCAGGCAGGAGAGGAAGAGCAAATGGAGGAAGACATGAAGGCGCTGCGTCAGTTACTGGAAAACCTGGTTACCTTATCTTTTGAGCAGGAAAATCTTATTGCAGATGTTGGAAAGACGTCAGAAGCAGCACCCCGATATGTGCAATTGGTGCAGGTACAGAAAAAATTGCAGGATGATTTCAAACTTGTAGAGGACAGTCTCCATGCATTGAGCAAGCGCAACATGCAAATCGAATCCTTCATAACGGAGAAGGTAACAGAGATAAAAGGGAATATGAAGCGATCGGTCAATGATCTGGAGGAACGTCAGAAAAATACAGCTGCTGTTGATCAGCAATTCTCGATGAAAAATCTGAATGACCTAGCATTGATGTTAAGTGAAGTCATGAACCAGATGCAACAGCAGATGGCAAATATGAAGGCGGGTGACCAGAACTGTAAAAAACCGGGAGGCAATAAACCTAGTGGTGGAAAACCTTCGGATAAGATGGGGCAGGGGCAGAAGTCCTTGAATCAGATTATGAAGGACATGCAGGAACGAATGAAAAACGGCCAGGGTGGAAGTAGTAAGCAGTTTGCACAGATGGCAGCAAAACAGGCGGTTATGCGAAAAGCACTGGAGGAGTTGGCCAAAGATAAAAGACAAAGTGGCAAGCCAGATAAAGAGCTACAGGATATCATCGACCAGATGGACAAAACGGAGATTGACCTAGTAAATAAAAGGCTAAACTCAGAGACCATGAAGCGCCAGGAGGACATCCTAAAGAGGCTGCTGGACCATGAAAAGGCAGAGCGCGAGCGCGATCAGGAAGAAAAAAGACGTTCAGAGACCGCTACCCAATACGAGCGCAAAATGCCACCCAGTCTGGAAGAATATTTACGTAAACGAGAAGCTGAACTTGAACTATACCGTACGGTTTCCCCCAATCTGAAGCCTTATTACAAGAATTTGGTCGAAGAATACCACCGAAACCTGAAAAATATCAGGTAGTTCGGCATCTTTTGGGGAACTTTCTAAAGAATCCCTTAGTTATGGAAAGTGGAGATAGGAAATAGGCTGCCTTCCCTCCCGCTGCAAAGTGGCTTTGTATTCCCGTGAACAATGAACAATACATCTCGTATTGTGTGGTAATGCATTGCTAACTCAAAAAGGTAACTTAATATGAACTTGGCCTCAACGGATTTCATGCTTCGTATTTCTTCAAATCCTCGTAATATTCGAATGCTTGAATCATTCGTGGAAAGGCTTGCTGCAGAGCACAAGCTTAATGCGGAGCAATATGCAAATATCCTGGTTACCGTTACTGAAGCTGTCAACAATGCCATTCTTCATGGCAATCGACTAGATGAGCGTAAAAAAGTATTGGTCCATGCAGAGATGCAACAGTCGGGACTAGCCATCGTCATTGAAGACGAAGGGTGTGGATTTGACTATCTCAAACTGCCTGATCCAACCGCGCAAGAAAACCTCACTCAAATAGGAGGTCGGGGCGTGTTTCTGATGTTTAACCTTTGCGATTCTGTGCGATTTCATAGGAATGGATGTAAGGTTGAACTTGGTTTTAATCTATGAGCGACATTCCTTCATGGCCGGAATCTGAGCAAGAAGAAGGTTTTGACTTCTTTTCAGAAGACATTCTATTTGAACTGCCTGATGCGCCTGCTTGTGAAGCATGGCTTATTGATGTTGTTCAGCAAGAGAATAAATCTGCCGGAACCGTGAACTATATTTTTTGCTCCGATACGTTTCTCCACGCCATGAATGTCGAATACCTTCAGCACGATACACTTACGGATGTTATCACCTTTCCGTATAGCGATGATCATGTTCAAGGTGATATTTTTATCAGTATCGACCGAGTCCGTGAAAATGCAGATGAATTGAGTATTCCCTTTATTATAGAATTACATCGTGTAATGGTACACGGTATTTTGCATCTGATAGGATATGACGATCAAACATCTGATTCAAAGGCACTCATGAGGCTTAAAGAAGATAATTACCTTAAACTCCTTACTCATCATGTAACAGCGTAGTCCAGTCGAAGCTGGATTTTTAAATGCACGCTTTCACCTGCTCATGGGGCGGAATATTCGATTAGATCATAGCTTTGCGCGTGAAATCGATATCTGACCTTTTCTCGAGATACACGTTTACCCTTGAATAAAATTTTCCATGCGCATTCTGGTTTTAGTCGGAATATTCGTCTTTCTTAATGTATCGCCAAATCAGGTCCAGGCGCAGCCGGTAAATATGTGGCATGTATTTGAAAAGGTTAACTTTAGAGATGCATATATAAAAGAATTCAAAGATATTTTGCCCGTTCCTGATTTTGACACAACGATCAAAGCGTGGGAGGGAAAGGAAATAAGTCTTACCGGATATGTGATTCCGGCAACGGAGGCCCCGGGCTTTGAATGGATTGTCCTATCTCGTTTTACGTTTGCCAATTGTTTTTTTTGTGGGAAGGCCGGCGTAGAGAGTATCGCTGAAATTCAATTCAAAGGGAAACGCCCGTTTTTTAAAATGGATAAAACATACACCTTCAAGGGGCGTTTAAAATTAAATAAAGATGACTGGAACCATTTACATTTCATCTTAGTAGATGCAAAACTGGTAAAATGAGTTCGGAACATTTTATTGCACCACTCTCTTCACGCTACTTATGTAGTATTCTGGTGATTATCATTTTTTTATAATCTCAATTCCACCTGTACATCAGATCAACGTATTGATGCATTCATCTTCTCTATCACCATTGCATATGCCACGTTTATTCATTCTATTCATCGGGTTGTTTGTTCTGTCATCATGTTCTCAAAGTCGCAAGCTAACGATCGAACCGTTGGATGATATTCAGGATTTACCAGAGCTTGTCATTACAGCTGATCAGTCAACACCGGATCAAGAAGAACCTATCTATCCTTACCGGGCTACAGATCCTCGTCCTTTTGATTTATTGCATACAACGCTAAAGGTATCTTTCGACTGGGAAAGACAATGGTTGCTCGGAGAAGCACATTTAAAAATGACACCTCTTATCTATTCTCAGGATTCAATAGTGTTGGATGCAGTTGGATTTATCATTCAAGACTTACGCTATCTGGGTGGGAAGGACACGCTTGCCTATAAGTATGATCATACGGAATTGACCATATACCTGCCGCGAACCTCCCGGCGAGGTGACACACTTGATCTGGATATTCACTATATCGCTCGTCCGAATGAAAATCCTGCAGGTGGTAGTGACGCTATTCAGGGGGATAAAGGATTGTACTTTATAAATCCTACCGGTCAGTATAAAGATAAGCCTCGTCAGGTTTGGACACAGGGTGAGACGGAATCGAATAGCCGTTGGTTTCCAACGTTTGATCAGCCAAATGAACGATGTACCCAGGAAATGCACATTACAGTAGATTCAATCTTTGAGTCGCTATCAAATGGTTTGTTGATCAAACAACAACTCAATTCCGATGGAACCCGTACGGATATTTGGAAGATGGATTTGCCTCATGCCCCATATCTTTTTATGATGGCCATAGGTGATTATGCGATACGTGAAGAGCGCTGGAGAGATATTCCATTGACCTATTATGTGGAAAAGGAATTTGCAGCACATACAAGGGAAATATTTCCCGAAGTACCAGCTATGTTGAGCTTTTTCTCTGATTATATCGGTGTGACTTATCCCTGGTCGAAGTATAGCCAGGTGGTCGTACGGGATTATATTTCAGGAGCAATGGAGAATACCACCGCTGTTATTTATGGTGAGTTTTTGCAGCACACCGGAAGAGAACTTATTGACGAGCGACAAAATGAACTCATTGGTGCCCATGAATTAATTCACCACTGGTTTGGAGATTTGGTCACTTGCGAAAGTTGGTCAAATCTTGTTATGAATGAAGGCTTTGCTAATTATGGTGAATATCTGTGGCTCGAGTTTAAATATGGTCCTGACGAAGCTGAGTTGCACCGGAGGAGTGAGATGGAGGGATATCTGCATGAATCCGGCCGGAAGCGCCACCCATTAGTTGATTATCATTATGCTGATCGTGAGGATATGTTTGATGCTCATTCCTATAATAAAGGCGGATTGGTATTGCATATGTTGCGAAAATATCTGGGTGAAGCTGCTTTTAGATCAGGTATCAAAAAGTATCTTACACAAAATGCCTATCAACCCGTAGAGGCGCATGATTTGCGATTGGCAATGGAAGCTGTAAGTGGGCAGGATTTAAATTGGTTTTTTAATCAATGGTTTTTCGAGCCAGGGCATCCAACGCTGGATTGGCAATGGACCTATGACGAGGCTTCTCAACGTTTAAATGTCCTTATCAGCCAGGTACAGGAATCGGAAAAGAATTTTTCGACCTACCGGCTTCCTACAGAAATAGCTGTGGTATTGAGCAGAGATAAAGTCATACGTTTTCCGTTACTCATTGATGAACGGTCACAATCTTTTTCGTGGGTAATACCAGAAAAGCCCTTGCTCGTGGATCTGGATCCTGACCGCACCTTATTGGCTGAGCATACATTTGATTGGAGTGTTGAAACAGCAGGGAAATATTGGCGATTAAATCCAATGATATGGACGCGTTCAGATATCCTAGACATACTTGAGGAAGAAGGAGAATATTTGGCGCCGGTTCCCTGGAATGATCCACACTGGTCGATTCGTGCAAGAGGTACGGGATGGTTAGATGCAGCGGATCAAACCCAGGCGGCTCGTCTTGTGGATCTTGCAAAAAAAGATGTGCACAGTGAGGTACGGATGAACGCTGTCGCCAGGTTAGCTTTTGAAGGCTATCCGGACTATGTCGGTTTGGCAAAAGATATACTTTCCAAAGAACAGGCGTACAATGTGTTGCATGAAGTACTTAATGGATTAGTTGCCATTGATTCTGTATCAGCAGTTCAGGCGGTGAAAATGTTGGAAACAGATAGTTCGGTTACGGCTACATTAATATCTGGAGGATTTTATGCTCGTTTTGGTGATGCCGATCACTTGGCCTATTTCGATAAAAGCTGGAACAGGGTAAATGGGGTGACTCGGTTACTTCATATAAAAAATTATGTTGATGTACTCCATCTGGGAAGTGAAGCACAAATTCGAATAGGTATTGACCGGTTATTTGGTGAAGCATTATCCACTGAATGGTCTCCCGTTAGGCGATTTGCAGCATTTAGAGGATTGGCTTTGTTACGCCAGCAACTGCTAAAAAAGCAAACTGGACTTGCGAAAGAGATTGCACTTAAAATGGAACGCATTAAAAACGAGGAGCGGGATCCACAGCTTCAAAACTATTATGAAAATTATTGATATGTCTATCTTGTTTAGGATTCCCGGCTTACGAGGTATTGAAGGCTTATCCAACTACTCCCGGCATTGCTATTCGTTGAAATATCGAGAATGTGAATACCTGGAACAGTAAGTAATTTGCAAACATCCTCTTTAGGTAAGCCGTACATTTCCATGCGGGGTTCCTTTTGGAAAGTATTTTTCAATTGACTGATTCTGTTGATAATATGGTTCAGGGAATTTCCAAAGATGCGACGAAGACCAATGCGCAAAAGCGTCCCTACGCCTGAATTTTCTGGAATAACTGGTTCGCTGGGTACTTGAAAAAGCAATTTCCCGCCAGGAGCTAATAGTCGTAAAAATTCAGTAATGTATTTTTTGGAATATCGCGGCTCCATATGTTGTAAGGTAATATTGGAATATACGAAAGCAAAGGACTGATCTTCAAACAAAGCGAGATCGTCTACCTCGTTCAGGAAATATTGACATTTTTCTCCGAATTGATTATGGCTTGCAGCCATTTCTATCATTGCCGGAGCAATGTCTACGCCATATACATGATCAAAATGAGGTGCTAATGCTTGGGTTAATCTTCCTATACCACAGCCAAAATCTAATGCTCTTCCTTTAGGGGTAGCAACTTCTCTGGATTGTAGATAACGGAACATTCTGTTAATCTCTTTTCTGCCTGTTTCAAAAAAGCTTTCCTTATCCCACTTCCCTCCTTCTTTTCCGGGCCTGGTAATGATAGCCCACATGGGATCTTTTTCACCAAACTGATTCCAATTTTTTTGGAGCTCTTTTATCTTCATTGTGGAATATTAAAAAATTCGAAAAGGAAAATAACCTGGTTCATACAAAGTCTAAGTTTCACAACCTCTCTTGAAACTGGACAAGATTCATTCTTTGATGTAATGTTCGGATTCAAATCCAGTTACAACGAGGATTAGTTTGTTTGTTCACGTAAATCATGCCAGATTAGGCATTTCGGATCAATCCAAGTATTTTGCGAACTTCCTGAGCATCACCTTTGTTTCCTTGACATGAATCGTAAAGCTATTCGTTTATTATCTGTTATTTTTACTGGGTTGTTCCTTTCGTTTGGATTTATTGGCAAAGCTCAGGACAGTACATGGAAAACATTGGGAAAGATAACGTTTACAAAAAAATATGATGAGCTTCTTGGGTTCAAGGTTGATGTACCGATTTTTTCCTCTGAGGTGAAAAAACTGGATGGGCAGCGAATTACACTCAAAGGCTACATCATCCCGGTGGAGGGCTACAGAAGCCATAAGGAGTTTATTTTTTCAGCATTTCCCTACAACATGTGTTTTTTTTGTGGTGGGGCAGGACCGGAGACCGTTATGGAAGTAAAGACAGTCAAGCCTGTAAAATATACTACTGAACCGATCATTCTGAAAGGCACTTTAAGACTTAATGACAGGGACATTAACCGGCTGATGTACTGGCTAGAAGACGCTGAAATAAGTGGTTCCTGATCGAATAGGCTTCAAAACAAACGGATCGTTGCAGATCAATTTTGCTCAAGACACAGTCAACATACCTGAAGGCTGTACATTTACCTCGGCTTTTCAAACATGGCGAACCAGCCATATCTGAAGAGGACCAGCAGGATGATAAGGATGATGATAACAATATAGAAGGGGAGATAGGTAAACGCAATGATATGGGTACGGTCAATGGCCCACATCAGGATAAGTACTACAAAAACCATTATCAGCAAGCCTGCAATTTTGCCAAAGCCTGGCACTTTGTCTAAAGGTGTATTCCAGCGGATCAGCCAAAAAGTGAGCACCATAGAAAGTATAGGCAAAACCTGAATGTAGATGTCCGTATCAAGTATACTGCGTCGTTCAAACAACCAGAAATAAAGTGTCAGAACTATGGCAAACATTCCCGGTACAGCAGCCAGGTAAACCAGAGCGCTGTAGAGATACTTCCAAGGCGAAAGGTGTCCTTCTGCCTGGCCCAGGATACCGGCTAGGAGTGCAGTCAATGGCACGACCAGGTAAAAGCCGATGAGCAGGATTGGATTTTGTCCAATGAGGGTGAAAAAGTCACCAAGGGTCATAAGATAAGTTTAAAGCCCAAGTACAAAGCGAAGAGGATCTTCCAACAACTCCTTAACTTTTACAAGAAAGGTTACGGATGAACTACCATCTATGACACGATGATCGTAGGATAGTGCAAGGTACATCATCGGACGAATAACGATTTGACCATCAATAACGACAGGTCTATCCTTGATGGCATGCATCCCCAGAATTGCTGATTGAGGTTCATTTATGATTGGTGTACTCATAAGGGAACCAAATACACCACCATTTGTAATCGTAAAGGTACCACCGCTCATCTCCTCAAGTGAAAGCTTTCCGGACCGTGCTTTGTCAGCCAGATTTTTAATGGCTAATTCAATTTCGTGAAGAGCCAAACTTTCTACGTTATGGACTGGAGGCACGACCAAACCAGCCGGGGTTGAAATAGCTATTGAAATATCCGCATAATCATGCATAACCAGATCATCACCATCAATAAATGCATTTACCTCTGGCATTTCCAGAAGCGTTTGAGCGCATGCTTTTGCAAAAAGGGACATAAATCCCAGTTTTATAACATATTTTTTAACAAATTCGTCCTGATATCTAACACGGAGTGAAAAGATAGCACTCATATCCACCTCATTGAAGGTGGTCAGCATGGCCGTATTGTTTTTGGCAGAAACCAATCTCTTGGCAATTGTGCGGCGCATGCGGGACATCTTTTCACGATGCTCTATTCGGGAGAATGCAACCGGAGCACTCGGATTGATTGGAATGTCTATAGAATCAGCAGTTGCGGAAGGAAGCGGATTTGCCTGTAGGTCAGTGACTTTCTTTTCTACATCTTCTTTGGAGATGCGGCCTTCGCGACCGGTACCAACGACGCTTTGAGGTGCGATGGCGTGTTCCCTTAATAATTTTGCGGCAGCAGGCCCTGGATGACCTTCGGCATACGACACAGATTTGGGTGGTTGCTCTGAAACAGAAGCAGGAGCTGGCGGCTCAGGCACTCTTTCAACAATGGGGCTTATTGATTCAGCTTGTTTGGCGCTGGTATCGAGACGAGCAATAAGGGCTCCGATCTCCAGGTCATCTCCTGCCTTTGCTATTTGGGTCAATAGGCCCGATGCTTCAACAGGATACTCAAGGGTTGCTTTATCTGATTCAAACTCGCAAATAGGCTCATCCATATTTACATAAGACCCATCCGCCTTTAACCATTGTGCAAGGGTAACTTCAGCGATTGACTCACCAATTGAAGGCACACGTATTTCAATAATAGCCATAGTTTAAAATTGATTGCAAAAATACCTGAATTCTCTCTACTGCCAGGTTCATTGGTTATAATTGGTATTGAAACGGCTCAGTGGCCGTCTGGTTCCACGTTTTGCCGGTTTTTTAATTTGTTTCGAAATATACTAATTTGTCCTGGCTTCTTTTTAGTTCCTTCACTAGCTATAAACAGATCTCCCTTCTGATTGAAAGCAATGCCCTCCGGTTGTGGGAACATGGTTGGATCCAAGGCAAAGATATGCTTACAAAAACCACCATTATTAAAAACCAATAAAACTTTGCCCCTATGGCTGAGCATATAAACTTCTCTTGTTTCCGGGTGAACGGCGATAGCGGAAGGGCCAAGAGGAAATTGATCGGGCGTCTTCTTAAGCCAGGCCATGATGCGTTTTTTACCCGATTTATTTAGCTGCTTGCGAGCAACGGCGATAAACTGCTCTTTATCAATTCCCACCACCTTAGAATCGAGAATACCAGTGCCAGGATCGTAATAAAGCCATCCTTTAATGGAATTATTCGTTAATAATGGATCATCCTTGACGGCAATAAGTAATTTTTTCAAAACCGGATCCCAACCTAGTCCTTCAAGGTCGACCCCTTTTCGAGAAAGAATAGGAATAGGAGTTACTTCTTCGTTAGGTCCGTTGAGCCAGAGGGATTGAAACAGGACACCATCACTGCGTAATACGAATAAGACCGAATCTGCAACTTCAATCCCTTCAAAATCACCTTTGCCTGCCAACGGCCAGGTCTTTTTTATTTGACCCGTTTCCGGATCAATTCCAAAGACAATACCTTTTTCATCTTGTATGGCCAGTAACCATGAATCTTGATCAGCGAAACATAAGCCAGAAATCTCTTTTAATGAAACGGGCAAGGGCCACCTCAAATCTGGCATGGAAAGATCATAGGCTTGTCCGTGAGCAGGACTAAACGAGAAGAATAACAACAATACGACTATAAAGAGGGATTTGATCATTAGGAAAGTTGTTTTAATCTATGCAACATTTGGATATGTGGCGTCAACTTCACACCCTTTTGGTACAAATCACGTGCTATGATTCGCGCTTTCATGTTCTTAGTTGAAAGCCAGAGCAGATAATTAGCCTCCGCCTGAGTCCATAAATCTGAACTATCTAAACGGGCACTTTCCAGCGCTTCCAATTTTTCCTGTTCAGAAAGTAAGTGGAGCCTTAAACGCTTCCACTGACCGGTGAGCAAAGGATCTTCCCAAATGATTACATCTGGTTCAGCAAAAGACAAACATTTTTTTGCTTCTTCAAAATTCTTCTGTTTGATAAACAATGCTGCCAATTCAAGGTATGCTGTCGCTACGAGTTTCCGATTGCCTATTTCTTTAGCTACATTGAGTGCCTCGGCGATATAAATGGCTGAGGTAGGATAGTCATCCTGCCAGCAGCGTGATTGCGCAAGACCTAATAACGCTTTTATGATTCCTTTCTTGTAGCCCATAGTTCTTCCTATAGACAGCGCATTAAAAAGCAATGACTCTCCGTTTGTCCATTGACCAAGTTTAATTTCAAGACTACCCAGTAGTTCAAGGGCTATAGATTCCCCCTGTGGGTCGCCTAACTCTATGGCAAGGGCAAGATCAGTTTCAAAGTCCTTGCGAGCACTATTCCAGTCTCCGGTGTTTTGCAAAGCTAAGCCTCTAGTCCCAAGGGCTATACTCATCCAAAGTTTGTTTGAAAATGTTTGGGCGAGGTTGTAGCCCTTATGTAAATTCGTTAAGGCTTTACCATATTTGCCCATCTCATTCTGTATGACACCGAGATTAATGTAAAGTGAAATAAGTGATTGATTTTCACCTGTCTGGTGTCGAAGCATTAATTCATTAAAGACCAACTGTTCTGCTTCCTGATACCTGCCTTGATTCATTCGTATGAGTGAAAGGTTCATGACTAAACCATTATCCTTTTGATGGTCTGCCTTTAATAGTTTAAACGTTTGAGTGATGTAGTTTTCGGCCAACACATATTCACCCTTTCTAAAATGTAAAACAGAAAGGTCCCGAGTACACCCTGCCATACCTTCATTATTGTCCATAGATTTAAAGGTTTCATAACTGTCATTTAATACAATGGCAGCCTCCTTATATTTTCCTGAGAGTGTCAAAATATGTCCCTTAAGTGACAATTGTTGTGCTTTGAGTAGAGGTGTTATTTTTTCGTTGAAGACGGGATCTTCCAATTCATGGAAAGCTAGTTCCCATTGACCTAGTGCAACACGTGCCGGAATGCCATCAATAATTATGGACATTTTAACTGGTGATGTTGCTGCCAGTATGAGTGCTTTTTCAAAGAAGTCGAGTGCTTCACGATTCTGGTATTGCGACAATGCAAACTGACCAGCTATTTGGAAATAAAATGCTGCTTGTTCAGGCAGTCCAGCCTCCTGGCAGTGAAGGGCCAACTCTGCCGCATAAATTTCCAGGTTACGCCCGTAAAGCACTTCCATCGTTTCAATAACAAGCCTGTGGTATTTTTTAAGCTTTGAATGCATTTGTACCTCCAGGATCACTTCGCGAAGAAGACCATGGCGGAAGAAATATATTTGATCTTCACCGGCATATACAATTTCTGCAGCTTCGGCCTTTTGCAGCATACTTTCCATTCCGTCAGCTTTGCCAACTACCACCTTGAGAAGTTCATTGAGAAGTAATTGGTCAAAGTGTTGACCAATTACAGCCGCCAGGGTCAACATTTCTTTGACCAAAATGTCCAGTTGGTCTAATCGGGCAAGCAAAATATCTCTCAATGATCCACCTAGCTTTATGTCTTTATCGGAGGTTATGGCGAGTCCCTGCTCATTGGTTTGAATCAAGTTTTTACTCCGCAAATAATACAAAAACTGTTCGCCGTAGAATGGGTTTCCATTTGCTGCTTGTTGAAGGCTTTCAACGAGATGTGAGTCAGGGGTCTGGTGGAGTATACTCGTTGCGAGCTGCGCCATCCCTTCATTAGACAACGGAGGTAATTTCAACAATTTATGCTGATCAGGTTGTATCGCATTTAGTTCAATAATTGGTTCTCGGGTTGTGATAAGGAGTTCAATGACCTGTCGATTAACCAGCCTTATTAAGAGTTCGCGGGAAGCATAATCCAGATCAGGCCAATGTTCAATCCAAATTCCTACAGGCTGATTGAACGTCTTTTGTTGGAGAAGGCCTTCATGAATATTGGTTATTTGGTCAAAACGTTCTTTAATAGGCAAATCAGTATTTGATCGAATACGTTCTAAATTATCTAATGCTAAAATTATACGTTCCTTACCGGACTGGCTCGCATTGTTTCGCCAAGCTATTTCAAGATCTTCAAAGGGTGCCGTGCGCATCTGATGTGCATCCACGTTTAGCCAAAAAAAATGATGCGCCATCAATTGAGTCAGCTTCCGGGCCGTAAATGACTTTCCTACACCAGGCTCACCCGTTATTTCAAGGCAAGTTCCACGGGAAGACAAATACATATCCCGAAACGGGAAAAGAAACGCTGGTGAGCGATAATAGCAATCATCCTTATCAGAGGGTATCTGAAAAGAATGTAGGGAATAGATTTGAACTGGTTCAGCAAAACCTTTTGCCTTGATTAAACCTAGGTCTTCCTTAACCATAGAATACTGAGATATGGTGAGTTCATCTGAGCGAATCTCGCCATATGCAGCATTTAAAGCAAAGCGGGCGGCCAGATTGATGGACCTTCCAGCCACAATATATTGGCGGCGGTGATCATCACCTGCTATACCACAAAATGCAGGGCCCGACGAGATCCCAAATCGCAATGAAAGATTTGACGGTGCAAAATGGTCCCTGATTGCGAAAGCCGAGTCGATAGTGGCTTTGCGGGAGTCACCCATATTAACCGGTGCCCCAAAAAAGGCAACGAATAACCCACCTTTATCTGTAAAATCAACTTCTTTGAAATAGCCATCCCGGCGTTCGATCTCTGCACAAGAAAACCCCAGGAATTCATCTAAGGCAATTTTGTCCAAATCGCCAGGGAAAGAAATAAAAAGACTAGTGACGGTCCGGAATTCGCCACTATGGAACCGACCACTTAGGGAATCGGGATAAAACAAGTGAGCATTTGGGGTTGGGATTGGTTTAGCATTAGAAACATAAGACGATACAATCGGTGTCAATCGAAAATAACCATCTTCCGGGAGTGCCTCATACGTAGAAGTTTCCGTCAGATCGGCGATGGCTTGCGAAATACAAATTTCATTCGGACCTGCATGCTCTTCTGAGCCAACTGCATCCGCAATGCCAGCACCACGTATATACCACCTGCGGGGATGATCCCTTGTAATATGCCATTCCAGACTACCTGCCCCAATGCCTATCCGAAGCGGAATATCAATAGCAAGTTGAAGAAGTTTTTGCCGAATTTCATTAGCGGCATGAATAGCCTGGTCAATTCTATTTTTCCCAAAAAAAACCCCGGTAAACGCATCTCCAGCAAAGTAGGGGATGAATCCATCTCTAGTATGAATAGATGCTGAAGCTGCACAAAACACATCATTCAACATTCCGGAAAGTAATTCGGCACCTACATTGCCCTTTGATAGCAACTTTTCGGTGTACCCGGTAAACCCCTGAAGATCAGCAAAAATGATGACCGCCTGCAAGAGGCCATCATGGTTATCCTGCGCAATTTGTTGATCAATAAAATTTGGAATAAATCCTTGCACGCGGTGAAAATAGGTTTTCTTCTCCGTTGGTATGTTTATTCAGCTATCCAAACGTGATCTTACGTCTTCTTATAGCGAAAGTCAACATTAAAAAAAGTGAATTCCAATTTCAAGACCATCGTTTTGAAAAAAACGTATCTACTTTGTATCGTTTGGGCGGCTAGCTCTGAAGAATAAAATTAGTTGACGGCGCAAATCCTACGAACTACTTTATAGATCCGTGTGTATTCGTTGATTTCTTCTTCAAACGGATCATGCTCCAGATGGTTGGCTGATATCAGACGCAACTGACGGATACGCCCTTTTCGATCAGGTATTTTCTGAACATATTTTACCCAAATCGCTCCATTTGATTTAACGGCATAAATATCGTTGTCCCTGATTTTTTCAACTGAATCTAGGGACTTACAAATAACGATGTCATCATCATTGATTACTGGTTCCATGCTATTTCCCTTTATGGGAAAGGAAACAAAGTCTTTGCCTGCCAACCCAGGGATATGAAAAAAATCAAGGTCCTCTTTATCGAAGCTATCAGCTCCAATTGTCGATCCGGCAAAAGCCTGCGTTGTTGTGAAAAGGATATTGTTTGAGGTATTTCGTAATGGCTGGGCGGATTGATACCCAGGTTCAATACCAAACGGGGACCCTTTCCCATAGAGCATCCAATTCTGATTAACACCAAATTCTTTACAGAGTATTTGGGCGTGGTGGTAATCTATGACCCTTCGGTCATCGCGATTCAAAAATGCGCGAATGATATGTCCGTATGTTCTATTACCCAGGATCTGCTCGGCAAAATCCCCCATCCCTCTTCCATCGCGGTCGTTTTTCACTATGACGCCTCTGGCTTCAAGAATGTCAAATACTTTAATAAACCGCTCATTGAGCTTTATTCGATCCTTAGTAATCATAGCCGGTTATTTTAAAACAAAATCAGGTTTCCAGCTACAAATATAAAACATTTATTTTTAAACAAAGCGTTTGGTTTATAAAAAACCAACATATGTACTTGTTGTCATCGTTTTGGCGAGTGATAGAATTTAAGCAGGAAGACAAAAGCTTACTCTTTTGGCCTAACACAACTGATCGTTGATCTTAAGTATGCCAAAAGAATGGTCCATTTATACATTGTCAATCAACAATACAAAACAGACCGCATCAAATACCCTCGAGAAAGCTGTCCGTGGATGGTTGAAGCAAAACCTATGATACGGATTTATCGGATATGCACCAACGCATGTGTAAGTTGTCTGGAAGGCGTACGTAAGTGTGCGAAATAATTTCCTGGAGGAAGATTACTGCCATCCAGGGTAACTTCAAATCGTCCAATTTCTAGATAGCGGTCTATCAAGACTTTTAATTCATAACCGGAGGAATTGAACACACTAAGGTAGATACGTTCGCCATTGCTTGAAAACGTAATTCTGGTGCTGCCGGAGAATGGATTTGGAGCGTTGGTCAATTCATTATTCACCTGAAGTGAGCCACCATTTTGATCAGTTGAGGTTGTTTCGCAACCTTCAATGACCGCTATCTCTGAAAAATCACTATACAGCAATGTTTGAACATCCTCTAAGGGTAATTCAAACCATTGTTTAAGTAAAGACCCATAAACAGACCGGAAATCAAACTGCATGGCCACCCCTTCTTGTTCATCAACGGTGTCATTGATGGTAGGATTATTACCTAAGATGCCCGGCTTGACACAAGAACCAAATATGAAAAGAGGTGCAGCAGAACCGTGGTCAGTGCCATTAGCACCGTTAGAACGAATCCGTCGACCAAATTCGGAAAAAGTCATTCCGACAACGCGTTGATCCAGCTTTTGCAAAATTAAATCATTTTGGAATAGACCAATAGCTTCAGATAGGGTAGCCATGAGATTAGCATGTCCGCCAGTTGTTGTGTCCGTGGTGTCGACTTGGTTGGCATGTGTATCAAATCCACCAAGACTGGCTACATAAATACGTGTCTTTAAGCCACCTGAAATGAGAAGTGCGATGGTTTTTAGCTGTTGGGCAAGCCGGTTGGTTGCAGGGTAGGTAACCAGATTGGTTCCTTTAGTTGCTGCTTCAGTTATGACGGTTCCATAGGCATTTGTCTGTGCTATTGCTGTTCGTACAAAATTTACTTCTTTGCCATAACAGACTGTTGGATCTGTATTGTTATCGTCATCTTCCAAAAGCGGTGATATACCAAAAGGGTCCTCCAGCGCCAATGAATAGTTGGCAGCAAATCCCTGACAAGTTTCGGAAATGATTGAACCAACAGTTATAGCGAATGGATCTGGATACTGGGTATTGGGATATCCTTCAGGATAATCCATAACATAGGAGTCAAAAAATCGTCCTGCCCATCCGGTGTTTATCACTTCATTGGCGGCAGAGCCAGTTTGCCAAATATCAGTTGAACGAAAGTGGGAGCGGTTTTGGTCCGGGTAGCCTACATTTTGAATAACGCTAAGTTTACCCTCATCAAAACTTGTTTTAAGATGGGTCATCGAAGGATGCAGGCCTGTTTCCAGCGAAAGTTTTAATGCTTGATTTTCAGGTATCAGAATATTCTCCCTTGCTGTAAATAAGTTGCTGTATTGATCAAGAGGAAGCACCATATTCAATCCATCATTACCTCCATTAAGCTGGATAAGGACAAGTACCCGGTCTGAGTTCTGGTTCATCCCATTAAAAAGTGCATGGCGAGAAATGGCAGACAACTTGTTGCCATGAAGGAGAAGGGGCAGCGAAAATGAGGCCGCAGCAGTATTTTTTAGGAAAGTTCTTCTTTTCATGAGTGGGTTATTTTTACAGATTGATTAGGACAATTGATATTCGGGCATTTGCATCATTGTAGCAATCAGGTTCCGTAATTTATTGGAAACGGCGTTGGCCAGATCCGTGTCTGAAGGGTTTGCAAGATGATCAGTATACTCCACGGTCCATTCATAGTCAGGCAAACCAGGGAGAAGAACTTCCTTTAGGTAGGCCATTTTTTGGGCAGAAATGGGTTTAGGGAAAAGCTGTTTTGCAAATCCTTCGATAAGCGGGTCAGGTTCAAAAGGGTTTTCCAATGTTGCGACCCAGGTCAAGACAGGAAAAGCAGCAGCAGGATTATTTCCAACCTTTAATCCATTATAAGTCAATGTCTTCACCAAATTGGACCGAATAGGAAGTGTTACGGAATTTATCCAGGTCTGATAGAAGGAAGGTTCCTGGTACCAGGCTTTCCAACCCGACACACTGGGGGGGTCGTAATAAGCCATTTGCATCAGTCCGAAAGAAGGGAAAACCAATGCCCAATAACGGTAATTCAGATTGAGGTTTCCCGGAGCTGACCATCCCGACTGACGGATCATGGTCATCGTAAAATCAATAGGATGTTTGATCATTGCACCCAGAATGCATTCCTCGTAAAAATGTGCACTTGATAGTAATGCTTCCAGAGCAGGTGTTACTTCGTAATCGTTGCTAAGAATCAATTGAGCCAGTGGTTCAATAACTTCTGCCTCTGTCTCCGCATCAATATCGTAATAGACAAACCAGCGATACAATTTTCGTGCAATAAATCGGGCGCATTCACTTTTCTGGAAGATTATATCAATAAGATGGGCATATTCCTGATCGCCTAAGTTTGTAATGACTTCATTGTCAAATCGATGTGATAATGTTTTTGTGCCGGTATCGTGCCTTGCGATCCTAAATTCAGAAGCCACCTCTATAGCTGGATTTTGCGTGTTGTATCCGGTTGTTACCCATCCGGTCAGCACTTTTGCCATAGCAAGGACATCATCTTCTGTATAGTTGGTATAATCACCAGGGCCCACTTGTAGGCCTTTGCCTATGGTAAAGAGTTCCAATAATTCTCGGGCATAATTTTCATTCGGCTTGGTCTTGGTGCTTTGATTGCCATTCAAATACTGCAGCATGGAAGGATCAATGGTGATTCTTTTAGCTAGTTCCTTGAAATTACCCATGGCGTACTGCCGCAATAGTGAAATGTAAACATATTGGAACTTTGGGTCATTGACCTCTACTCGTGAGGTCACAAAATGATTATGCCAAAACAAGGTTAATTTTTCACGAATATTAAAACCACTCTGAATGATTGTGCCCACTGTCCAGGCATATAAAGATGTTATTCGATAGCCTTTCAAATTAACTACGGCATCATAAGGTGCCTCAATCCATGTTTCACCAAGTGGGACATTTGGATCGTTGGTAGCTTGATGGTTTATCGGAGGGGCAGGCATTACCTGGCTTTCAAAGAGTTTGTTTATAGTACCACTCAGTCCGAGATTGACTGATTCCGCAATTTCAGCTTGTGTAGGCCCAAATGTTGTTCTTCGCAGTAGGTGTGCTGCCGTCTCTGTAGTCCAAGGCCCTAAATAGGGTTCAAGCCCACCATTACCGGAAAAGGTTATTTTATTTAATGTCCTCTTTGTTGCGGTTTTACCGGTAAGCAGGACTTCGAGTGTACTTCTTCTATCCATGGTCCGAATTTTTTTCAGGTAATAATGATGACTTGATTATTTTATCGATATTATTCAGTGTATCCGTACAAGTGGAAACAACAAACTTGAAAGCAATGTAATCGAATAGTTTCAAAGCATTGTAAACAGCCTACAAACTAGGTATGCACTAATTTGTAAGGTTCAGCAATTGCTTCGGCTATTCCTGTTAAACCTGTTTCCAATTTAAAGATATGGTGTAAAAAGTATAAAACGGGTTGCCTTAGGTTTGAAATTTTTTTCAATCAAGTGTTGCTAAGCAGCCAATTGCTAATTTTACCCCATAAGATGTACTATGTATCCTAATCTCAGTTACCTCATCCATGCGCTTACCGGATGGGGACCAGACAATGCCTTATCGATCGTCCAAACTTTTGGACTGATGCTTGCTATTTCTTTTTTAGCTAGCGGGTGGTTCCTATCGATGGAGTTAAAACGCAAGGGCAAGGAAGGACTATTGCAACCCACACAAGTTACCATCACAGTAGATAGCCCACCCTCCTGGATAGATATTTTATGGAATGGCCTTTTTGGATTTCTCATTGGGTATAAAGGTATTTATGCCTGGCAGCAAAGCGACACCTTTCAATCAGATCCAGGTTCGATCATCCTTTCAGGGGAAGGGCATCTTTTGGGTGGAGTGCTTGGGCTATTCCTTTTTGGCGGATTAAAATGGTGGCAACGCTATCGTGCTGAAGGTCCGGGAGTAAAAAAACTGGTATCTATTTGGCCGCATGAACGTGTATGGGACATAGCGATGATCGCCGGTATAAGCGGCGTTGCAGGTTCAAAGCTTTTTTCGGTTCTGGAAGATCCTCAGGCGCTCATCGAAGATCCAATGGGACAATTGTTTTCGGGTTCAGGGCTTAATTTTCTTGGTGGACTTATCATGGGATTTATTGGTGTGTATACATATATCCGTTTAAAAAAGCTTCCGGGTATTCATATTCTTGATGCTGTTGCACCTGCTCTGGTGGTTGGTTACGCCGTAGGTCGGATTGGCTGTCAGCTTTCTGGTGATGGAGACTGGGGAATCGTCCATCTTGAGCCGGTACCATCCTGGTGGTTTTTGCCTGAATGGATCTGGTCTTTTCGATTCCCTCACAACGTTTTAAATGAGGGTGACCTTATTCCGGGGTGCACTTGGAACTATTGTAGTCAGTTGACTGCTCCGGTTTATCCTACTGCATTTTATGAAACGGTTCTCGGTGCAGGTATACTAGGTATACTCTGGACGATTCGAAAGCGGATTCATATAGCGGGAATGCTCTTTTTCATATACTTAATACTCATTGCGACAGAACGATTCATCATTGAAAAGATTCGTGTGAACAACAAATATGATCTACTAGGTATGCAGGTTACTCAGGCCGAGGTCATTTCAGTTATATTGTTTTTAATTGGGGTAACTGGCGTTGGTTATTTGTGGTACCGTTCACGGAATTTCAAAACCTGATTCAAACCCTGGATTTGATCATACTGATAATGCTATCGAGTGCCTCTAATAAAGGCATTTGGGCGTGACATGGTATAGGACTGCACGCTACTGAAGACTTAAGCATCGGCCGTAACGTTTTTACCCAAGAATTGCTGTGTTACTCCCGATACATTTTACAGGTGTCCAGGTAGTGAAAGACGGGATCAGGTAGCATATAACGCATACTCCGACCTTCGCGCAATCCCTGGCGGATGAACGTAGCTGAAATGTCAAGGAGTGGAGCATCGAAGAACCGGACATTAGGATGGTTATCGAAGGCTGTTGATTCTATACCGGGCCGGCGGTATACCAATATGGAATAGTCTCTTAAAAGGATGTCGAAGTTTTTCCATTTGTCCAGAGTTACCAGATTATCGCCACCCATAATCAGAAAGAATGAGTCACTGGGATATTTTTCTTTTAAATAAACCAAGGTGTCAACGGTATAAGATGGTTTGGGAAGTCCAAATTCTATCGATGAAGCATTTAGTTTGGGATTGTCTTCAATGGCGAGGCGAACCAGATGCAAACGATCATGATCCTTCGCAAGGGTTTGTCGTGGTTTTAATGGATTGTGCGGTGAAACGACAAGCCAAACCTGGTGTAGATTTGCCAATTCGGCCATGTGATTTGCAATAATCAAATGGCCAATGTGAATGGGGTTAAACGACCCAAAAAAGAGGCCAATTTTTCTACCTTCCTTAGTCATTGGCTCCATTTTGTTCACCAATGCGATCCGGTAAGTCTACTTTCCAGGTTCCATTTATCCGCACCACCCGAACGCTATCCAATTGGAGCATATCTTCCCTTTCTTCAGCAAACATACAGAAAGCCGTATCGCCTATTATTTTACATTGAATGCTCTCGATCTTGGTGAGGGATTCCTTTTCTGAGGGTTCGGAGGAAGCTGCAAGATCTTTTAGTACCCCTACCCATACCTGTGTAGCCGGTGTACTCCACTTTAAAGCCTCATTGAAACGGCCAAGGTCTAATGCCTGCTGCCAGGCAATGAAGACCTCGTCGGGTATGTTTTCAGGTTCTTTGATAATAATTTGATCTGGCATTTGATGATCATCGCCATCAGATTTTTCACTATCCGTTTGACAGCCGGCCAGACTGAGGTATACGACAATTATGAAAGCACAGATCAATCCTTTTTGCATGACACAAAAGTAACGCAAAATGATTCACCAACTTTTAAAAGGAAACCGATTGCTTAGAGTGAATAGGTCTCTTCAATTCTCTTAGGAGCAGAATGAGAAAAGGCAAATGGACAATCAGATCAATTTCCCAGCATAACAGGCATCACTAACATAAGGATATCTTCGCCTTCCGATTGCTCTCCAGGCAGCAATAAACCGGCTCTTTGGGGTGTGGATAATTCCATTTTGATCTCATCATATTCCAGTACGTTGAGCATTTCGATCAGGTATTTGCCATTAAAACCTATGGATAGAGGTTCTCCTTCGTAGGAGCAAGTCAATTGCTCAGTAGCTTCGTTGGCAAAGTCGATATCCTGTGAAGAAATATTAAGGCTGCCAGCACTCATGCTGATCATGATCTGATTCGTGGTCTTGTTGGCATAAAGCGCAATTCTCCGGATTGAACTGAGAAAATCCTTACGCGACACATGGAGTACATTTGGATTAGAAGTAGGGATTACGGCATTGTAATCCGGATAACGGGCGTCTATCAAACGGGCGCTCATGCGAAAATCACCAGCATCGAAATAGACATGTGATTTATTAAAGCTTATCAGGATGGATGCATTTTCATGCACGATACCTTTAAGCAGGTTGAGTGACTTTTTAGTAAGGATCATGGATGCGGAGGTCTCCTGGCCGGAATGGTTCAGTCGATAACGCACCAGTTTGTGGGCATCTGTGGCGACAAAGGTGAGTGATTCCGGCTCAATCAGAAAATAGACACCCATCATGGCAAGGCGCATTTCATCGTTGCCGGCGGCAAAGGCGGTGTGGGTAATCATATGACCCAATTCCATACCCGTCACGGTTATTTCATCGACACCATCAGGTTGAGGTGGGTCAGGAAAATCGGTACCATTTTCACCAGCCAGTTTATACTTTCCAAAAACAGATGTAATCTCGATATTGAAATTATCGGTGTTGACATGAAAGGTCAACGGTTGTTCTGGAAGACCTTTTAGTGTATCAAGGAGGATTCGCGCAGGAATGGCCACTTCGCCGTCGGTATCTGCACTGACTTCCAGCGAGGTCGTGATAGATATATCCAGATCAGAGGCGGTGATGGTTAATTTGCTACCAGTAATAGAGAACAGAAAATCCTCCAATATGGGCAGAACCGGATTATTTCCAATGGCGCCACCGGTTAATTGAAGCCTTTTTAGCAGTTCGGCGGAAGAGACAGTAAATTTCATGTAGGAGTACTTGCAGTTAGCTTGGGGTCAAAGATAGGTATCTTGGTATTTATAGAGGGTATAGGATTGCAATACCTGCAACTATCTTTGCAAAATGATTGATCGGACCGTTGCACCCCCTTTCAGGGAAATCACCCATTTGAAAATGCAGGAGCCCCAAATGCTGCACATGAGTAATGGAATTCCTTTGTATGGGCTTCCCGGACCTACTCA
Source organism: Chitinophagales bacterium (assembly GCA_038328415.1). Lineage (GTDB taxonomy): Bacteria > Bacteroidota > Bacteroidia > Chitinophagales > Saprospiraceae > JAGNXB01. The sequence goes on from JBBQMA010000001.1 coordinate 22,946, forward strand.
GGGTTTAGTGAAGTTGGAGGTGATTTTTCTGGTTGGCAGGGTTCATGAACGGCAGGCATTAACAGCCCGGGCTGCCTGCAGGCTGATCAGGGAGGGAACAATAAGCCATGCTGGAGGGGAGATTGCCGAAACAACCGACTTTTTTGGCGGTTCAATCAGCTCTTCAGATAGTATGGATCACAACGGTCTTATTTTGCAGTGTTTGACTCACTTTTTCCATGAACTGTTGCCCGTATTTAGCGAAATGCTATTGCAACCGTCTTTTCCCGAGAAGGAATTGCAGTCATTTATCAGGAATAATCAACAGCGCTTATCAGAGGACTTATCCAAAAATGAAATCATTGCTTACCGCGAATTGACTTCATATATTTTTGGAGATGATCATCCTTACGGGTATAATAGTAGTCGGGAAAGTTATGCTGCGTTGACCAGAGACGCCTTAGCCGGGTTTTGGGAGGATCATTTCCGGGCTGGCAATGCGGTCATTCTGCTCAGTGGCCAATATGATGACAAGGTCATACAGGCTATCGATGACTTTATTTGCAAGCCTATGCGAAAGGGTCAATCGTTAACAAGCTTTCCTTCGCCGGCACCCGTTTCGCGCCGCATTCTGCACGTAAAGGAGAGGGAATCTTTACAGAATGCTATTCGAATAGGTCGTTTGCTTTTTGATCGGTCCCATCCGGATTATTACCCTTTACATGCTGTGAGTCTGCTACTGGGTGGATATTTTGGATCAAGGCTGATGACCCAAATCAGAGAAGAGCTAGGTTTAACATACAATATATACTCGCATATCGATGCTATGCGTTTAAGTGGCTACTTTTATATTTCTGCTGAAGTGAGCAAGGAAGAAACCGGGCGCACATTGGAAGAAATCTATAAGGAAATCACGAAGCTTAGGACTGAGCCAATGCAAGCAGAGGAGTTACTTATGATGCAGCGGTTTGCTGTCGGAAATATGCTTCACTTGCTTGACGGTCCGTTTAGTCAATCGGACACGTTGAAAAACCTGATCGTTGAAGGCGGAGATTATGAGGATTTTAATAATATGGTCACAGCTATTCGTGCCATTACCCCTGAAAAAGTAATGGAATTGGCCACTAAGTGGTTTGATCCCAATGAAATGATTGAAGTCGTTATAGGTTAAATTGTAAATCTTGGCTTCGTTAACTGATTTTTCTGTTGCTTTGTAGGTTCATAACCCCTTTCTCGCTGTATTAACCACTTATGGGATTATTCAATTTTTTACGTCAGGAGCTTGCCATAGATCTCGGCACAGCCAATACACTCATTATTCAGGATGGCAAAGTGGTAGTGGATGAACCATCTATTGTCGCCGTCGATCGAAAAACCGGGAAGATCATAGCCGTTGGGCGCAAAGCCATGTTGATGCATGAAAAGACGCACGATGACATTAAGACAATCAGGCCACTCAAGGATGGGGTAATTGCCGATTTCCAAGCTGCGGAAGGAATGATTGAAGGATTAATCAAAATGGCTGGAGGGAAACGACGGTTTTTCTCGCACCTTAAAATGGTGATCTGTATACCAAGCGGTATAACAGAGGTCGAAAAACGAGCTGTTTTTGATAGTGCAGACCATGTAGACTCCAAAGAGACCTATCTAATTCACGAACCAATGGCTGCCGCATTAGGTATTGGGTTGGATGTTGAAGAACCAATTGGACACATGGTCATCGATATAGGGGGTGGAACAACAGAAATTGCCGTAATTGCACTGTCGGGAATCGTCGCTGACCAATCGATTCGTACAGCAGGGGATGAACTGACTGAAGATATCATCGATTTCATGAAACGTGAGCACAACCTGCTTATCGGTGAACGCACGGCCGAGCAAATCAAAATCAACGTCGGATCAGCGCTGACCTTCCTTGAAAACCCACCAGACGATTATCCGGTGAATGGGAGAGACCTAATGACGGGAATTCCCAAACAGATTAAAATACACTATGCTGAAGTGGCAGAAGCGATAAACAAATCTGTTGCAAAAATTGAAGAAGCCGTCCTACGTGCGTTGGAGAATACACCACCTGAATTAGCTTCTGACATATTCAAAACCGGACTATATCTCACAGGGGGTGGCGCTTTGCTCCGGGGACTAGACAAACGCATATCTGCAAAGACTGCTTTGCCTGTCCATGTTGCAGATGATCCATTGCGTGCCGTTGTACGAGGAACAGGTATTGCCTTAAAAAATACCGATCGGTTTTCTTTCCTGATTGACAGAAGGAGTATGTAATGCATGATTAATCTTCTTTACTTCCTCACACGGTATGGAGGGTTGCTTACCTTTTTGGTTTTGGAAATTGTGTCCATCTATCTCATTGTGCGTTTCAACCATACACAGCGGGATATCTATCTAAACTCCTCCCGTTTTTATGCGGCTGTGTTTTATGATAAAACAGCCAGGGTGAGGGAATATGCCACATTATCGTTTACGGCAGATTCACTCGGAAAGGAAAACGCACAACTTTATAACCGACTATACAACCAGCTTGCGCAATCCGGTCCGGAAACACCATTGGACTCTGCGTTTGCAACCTTTGATTTTGTCCCTGCAAGGATTATAAAAAACAGTATCAATCTGCCAAATAATAGCATTACTTTAGATAAAGGTGAGAGGGACAGCATTTCACCTGGAATGGGTGTCATGCTTCCCAACGGTGTATTGGGCATCGTAAGGAGCACCTCCATCCACTTTTGCAGGGTGATTTCTGTTTTAAATTCACAGTCCCATATTAGCGCTGCCATTCTTCGGAATAGCAGTTTTGGGACATTGACTTGGGATGGCAAAGACCCAGGTATTCTGACTTTGGAGGAAATACCAAAGCACATCGTTCTTCAAAAGGGTGATACAGTTGCAACAAGTGGACATTCCGCCATTTTTCCAGCCGGTATTCCGATAGGTATCGTAAGAAGCTATTATGTGCCATCAGGAAGTAATAGCTTTAAAGTTGAAGTTGCACTTTTTGCAGATCTATCACGAATTAATCGTGCGTATATCATCCGAAACCGTTTTTGGGAGGAAATTCACTCACTGGAGGTAGTAGAATAATATGTATTCCGAATTGCGGCCTCACATCATTCGACTGTTGCTACTTGTGTTGCTACAGGTTTTAGTCCTTCGCCAGATAATCCCTGGAGATGGATGGTTAAGGCATGGAGAAGTGATCCTTTATCCGCTTTTTATAATGATGCTTCCATTGCGGTGGCATGCTGCATTCATAATAATGGGCGCTTTCTTCTGTGGGTTAATAACCGACCTCTTTTATGATACGCCAGGCGTGCATGCGGCTGCATCGACACTAACTGCATTTCTTCGGCCACTTATTCTACAAATCATCTCGCCCCGATCCGGCTATGACCCTAAGCAACAATTAACCCGGTCTACCTTTGGGCCAAGATGGTTTGCCTTTTATGCAGGTACTTTTTTGTTAGTGCATATTTTATCACTTCAGATTTTTAACGTCTTTACCTTTTATTATTTTACGGAAATTCTATGGAGGACGCTACTTACCTGGATAATGTCATTCGGCGTAATCATGCTTCAGGATCTTATATTTAATCCAAAACGATGAAAAGCGAAGAAGCCGGGATCTACTGGTTTGTCGTGGGGATAGTCATTCTATCTTCTTTAGTCCTTATTGCCAAAGTGGGCTATATCCAGCTCTTTGATGATACGATTAAAGATCGCAGCCGAGCTTATGCCATTGAAAAACAATTAATCTATCCTTCCCGTGGGCTCATTTTCGACAGAGAAGGTCGTCTCTTAGTGCATAATGAAGGAAGTTATGACCTAATGGTTACTTACAGCCAGCTCGATCCGGAGATGGATACACTTTTGCTCTGCCAGCTTTTAGGCATTGATCAAAAGACGTTTGAAGCGCAGATCCAAAAGGACTGGACCGATAATAGGTTCTCCCGACATGTCCCATTTATGTTTTTAAATAAGGTCAGCCCTCAGGTTTTTGCCCGAACTAAAGAGGTGCTCTTTGAGTTCCCCGGATTCTATTTTCAAAGCAGAAATGTTCGATCCTATCCCTTTCCTCATGGCGCTCATTTGTTGGGGTACCTGGGAGAAGTAAGTCTTGAACAGGTCGAAAAATCAGAAGGATCTTACTTGGCTGGTGACTATATTGGGATGGCAGGATTGGAAAAATCATTCGAACAACCATTGCGAGGTGTTCATGGTGCCCGTTATTTGCTTAAGGATAACCTTGGTCGTGTAGTGGGTCCCTGGTTGGATGGCAGTCGGGATATCGAACCCATTTCCGGAATGGATATAAAGTCAACTATAGATATTGAATTGACCAAATATGCTGAAACCCTTTTAAAAAACAAAAGGGGATCTGTTGTTGCTATCGAGCCCGCCACTGGAGAAATTCTGGCTATTGTTTCCTCACCAAACTATGATCCCAATTTACTTTCTATCTCCAATGAGCGGAGTAAGGCATTTCAGGCCTTACAAAGGGACACACTAAAGCCCTTTTTTGACCGAAGCATTATGGCTAGGTATCCCCCTGGTTCTATTTTTAAATCGATCGTTTCACTCATCGCATTGCAGGAGGGGGTTTCCTATGCCAATCGAACCATACCTTGTTCTGGAGCATATTACTATAATGAAGAGTCATGGGGCTGTCATAATCACTATAAATGCACCAATGTGCAATCAGCTCTTACGGTCAGTTGCAATACTTATTTTTTTACACTGATACGAGACATTCTGGACAAATATGGCGCTAAAAATGTCAAGCAGGGATTAGACCTTTTTAATTTTTATTTGGATGCTTTTGGGTTGGGAAGACCGTTGGGTATTGAGATGCCTAATGAAAAAGGGGGGTTCATTCCCACCCCGGCGTACTATGATAACTTGTATAAAAACCGAAAATGGTATTCTCCCACGATCATGAATATTGGCATTGGCCAGGGGGAAATCCAACTCACAACATTGCAAATGGCACAATTGGCCACCATTATTGCCAACAGGGGTCAGTATTACACGCCGCACCTTGTAAAAGCTTACATACAAGGAAATGGATTGTTAGACACTGCATATGCCACATTGAAACGGGTGCCTATCGATCCCAAACATTTCCTTCCGGTTATAGAGGGGCTGGAGCAGGTGATGCAGTATGGTACAGCAAGTTCTTCTTTTATACCAGGAATTTCATTTTGTGGAAAAACCGGGACATCAGAGAACCCTCATGGTAAGGATCATAGCGTTTTTTTTGGATTTGCGCCCAAAAACAATCCCAAAATTGCTATCGCGGTTTATATTGAAAATGCAGGGTTCGGAGGTGATTTTGCTGCACCCATAGGCAGTTTAATCATAGAGAAATTTATAAATGGCGAGATCATGCCTATGCGCCTTTATCTTGAAGAAAAAATGATTAACAGTAACATTAATGCCATGCCCTGAGGCGGTAATTATGCCTTGACACCATCGGAAGGTGAAGAAAACATATCCATCCCTATCTTTGGTGTGCATGATTTACCAGAAACTACTTACAGACGCTCGATTTGGAGAGAAAAAATTAGCCTTGCTCGTGGACCCGGACAAGCAGCATTCTATTAGCTTATCTGAGCTCGGCCTTTTGGCAGCACAATCCGGCGTTGATTTTATTTTACTGGGAGGTAGTCTATTGATGAAGGACCAACTTGATGATTGTATCCAGCAACTAAAAACCCAAAGCCAGTTGTCCGTTTTACTTTTCCCTGGCTCCACATGGCAAATCAGTCCAATGGCAGACGCGCTTTTATTTCTGAGTCTCATTTCTGGCCGAAACCCGGAACTACTAATAGGTCAGCAGGTTTTGGCGGCCCCTCTGTTGAAAGACCTTCAGCTAGAAGTCTTGTCTACTGGTTACATGTTGGTCGATGGTGGCAGTGCAACATCCGCATCCTATATGAGCCAGACGATGCCTATTCCAGCAAATAAGCCTGAAATAGCTGTTGCTACAGCACTGGCAGGAAAGTTTTTAGGTATGCAAATGTTTTATCTGGATGCGGGTTCGGGAGCCGGGCATCCTGTACCATTTGAGATGATCAGCGCTGTTCGAAAGGCAACGGAATCTCCTTTATTTGTAGGAGGAGGTATCCGTACCCCTGACCAAGCTGCCCAGGCTGCCTTGGCTGGCGCTGATATTGTGGTGGTTGGGACGGCAGTGGAGCATGATCCGACAATATTACAGGCACTGTGCCAGGCAGTCCACAGTGCTAATCATATTGCTGAATTGTTGTGATGGAAAAGGGCACTGTCATTAAATCTACCGGAAGCTGGTATCAGGTCAGGCTTGAGGATGGCTTTGTACTTCCATGTCGGATTACCGGAAAACACAGGTTGGGCAAAGACCGTCTCACCAATCCGGTAGGGGTAGGCGATGAAGTGCGCATTGTGAGAGAAGGCGATGGGAGCGGAATGATAAAGGAGATAATGCCTCGCCGCAATTATGTTGTTAGGCAAAGCCCCAGGCAGAAACACCAGGTACATTTCCTGGCTACAAATATTGACCAGGCTTTGTTGGTGACGACAATTATAGAGCCTAACTTAAAACAAGGTTTTATAGACCGATTCCTCCTGATGACTGAACCCTATGGCATAACCACTTTAATATTATTGAACAAATGTGATTTGTATGGGGAGGAGGAGTGGGAGCTGGTTGACGCTTTAAAAGGACTTTATGAACCTCTGGGATATGAAGTCATTGCATGCTCTGCTACAACAGGTGAGAATCTGCAGGACATCAGGGATCGCCTGAAAGATAATCGCAGCCTGATAAGTGGTCAAAGTGGCGTAGGCAAATCCACCCTCATTAATGCCCTTGAACCCGAACTCGATATCCGCACTACAGAATTGTCGGATTATAGTGGCAAAGGTCAGCACACTACGACATTTGCCGAAATGCACCTTCTTCCTTTTGGAGGAGAGATTATTGATACGCCAGGCATAAAATTGCTGTCGTTTAACCACCTGACCGTACAGGATGTCATCCATAACTTTCGGGAAATTTTTCAGTATAGTTCTACTTGCAGATTTGGAAATTGCACACATCGTAATGAGCCTGGTTGCGCTGTAAAAAAGGCTGTAGAAAATGGAGAAATAAGCCAACTCCGGTATATGAATTACCTGCAAATACTGGATGAAATAGAAAATCAGAAATACTGGGAACTGCGGGAGGATGTGTAGACCCGGATAATGAAATATTGTTTTTGCAAATCAGATTTTCGATTGTCAGGACCTAGCCGTATAGCTCGTAACTCACCTGTTCTTTTGCGTACCCAGACTGAATGATTAGATTGGCAACAGCATCATCGATCATATTGGTCCACCCACATAACATGAATCGACGATCTAAAGCGGGCGTTGAGAAATGGTTCATATATACATTATGGACATAACCCTTAGAAATCCATGATTCAGTTGGTTCATTGTCAATGCGGGACAATGCTGCCGAATAATTAAAGTTCGGATGTCTTGTTGCCAAGGCTAAAAACTCATCGGCATAAAGTAAATCTTCTTTAGACCGGCTGCCATAAATCAAATGAATTTTCCGTTTGGTCCAACCAATTTGTTCCAGATCAAGCAGCATGCTCCGAAACGGGGCTATCCCAGTACCCGTACAAACCATAACCAGATCCTGGAGCAAGGGATCTGGTAAAACAAATGTGCCTTCGGGACCTTTAAACCGCAATGTATCGCCTACCTGCAATACCTCGAACAGGTATGATGAGGCTAGTCCGCCGGGCATATGGACGATACATAATTCAAACTCCTCCTTTCCCGGAGCGCTGGAGATGGAATAACTGCGCCAGCGCTCCAGGCGCTTCGCGCCAATTGGAAGGTCAAGCGTTATGAATTGACCAGCACGAAAATCAAAAACAGTTTGATTGGGGAGCACTAACCAAATACGTCGAACACGTGAAGTTGCATTTTCTATGCGTGTAACTTTAGCGTCAAACCAAATAGCGGGCATAATATTATCCTTCGAGTACCAAATCCGACCAGGAAAAAATAGTCGTAAATCCCTGGCTTGTCAACCTCTTTTTCATTTCAATGGGATCTTCTTGACTGGCGGCCATAAAAAAATCGCCTCCCCATGCGCCAAGTGGCTTTATTAAACCCGGAAATGCGGGAGCCCAAGGATTGGGATCCAGGTTCAATAACTTTCCAATCTGCTGATTATGTTCACTTAACAATCGGATAAATGTATCCATGTCAGGTGCATCTTCAATCTGCTGGGTTAAAGTTGAAATAGCTTGAATATCCGATGCAGAAACCTTTTTTAAGGAATTGGAATGGGAATGGATGGACGCTCTGGAATTTTGTTTCCTTCCCGACCAAACTAAAAGGAGGTGTTCCTTGAAAGACCAATTTAATGTTACTGGAGTAATCCTGATTTCTTCATCGGTACTCTGGAAAACAATTGGCCCCTTTGATGTGGCACAGGCGAGGTCATAACCAGAACCGCCAAAAGTCTGTTCAAGCAATGTAAAGGGCTCTGCTTCGCCCCATTCTGCCATTGCATGGACCAAAGTAGAACTGGCTCCTAACCCCCATTCGGGATTAAATTCAAGTCGGCTTTCGATACTTTGGCCCTTCCAATCGGCAAGAAAATCAGGATTCTGACGTGTAATTGCCGTTAAAATCTTTGTAATGCCGGCTGCTATTTCAGGATCAGTAGATTCCTGAGCACTAAAGTCCAATAACGAAAAGACCCCCTTAAACCACTCACTGCCATCTGGCCGCAGACTTTTCCAGTGCAGATCAGCTCCACGCATTTTTTTGACATGGACATGTTGCCCTAAACGCAAGGGGACAGCTAAAGCTTCGGCTCCTCGTAAAACAAGGTACTCACCCGTAATAAGCAGTTTTCCGTGACCGTAGAAGGAAGTTTGGGACAAAGGACAGCTTTTTTATAATTTCGTCGCTAAGGTAGTAGCTGCGTGGCGAATGCGCACCAAATAGTCGCGAACACCTTGATAGGTTACTGTTTTATCAGCGAAATGAGCTTTAGTATCTTCTTTTTCCGCCTCGGAAGCACCAAGTCCCTGCAGGATATTCTTTAGGTGCATTTTCATATGTCCATGCTGGATGCCTGTGGTAATCAGTGATCGCACTGCAGCAAAATTTTGGGCCAGACCCACAGCTGCTACAATTTGCATTAATTCAGGCGCACCAGGATTTCCAAGCATTTCAAGTGAACGTCGAGCGATGGGGTGCAAAGCAGTCAGGCCACCTACTGTCCCCAATGCGAGCGGGAGTTCCAACCAAAATCGGAAGGTACCGTTGTCAAGACTGCAATAACTCAAGCTGCGGTATTGACCATCTCTGGAAGCATAGGTATGCCCGCATGCCTCCACGGCTCTAAAATCGTTGCCGGTAGCAATCACGACAGCATCTACTCCATTGAAAATCCCTTTATTGTGGGTAGTTGCCCTGTAAGGATCCTGTCGGGCAACACGCACAGCTATCTCGAATTTTTTTGCAAATCCCTGAGGCGTCAAGCCATTAAAACCAGGTCCCAATGATTCAATTGGACAAGTCACACTGGCTCTAACCAGACATTGAGGGGTGTAATTAGAAAGGATGGACATGATGATCTGGACCTCCCTTTCTTCAAGTGAAAAAATCGGATGTGATTCGATGAAGTCAGTTAATGTCTGGGCAAATGATTCCAGTATCGTATTGGTAAAGTTTGCACCCATGGAGTCACAAGTCTGTAGGTCGAGGTCCAACTGGAAATATCCAGGTTCAATCAGGGGCATTTCCAACAATCGAATGGCTGTAATGCCACCGCCCCGTTGTTCCATATTTGCTGTATGAATAAGTGCATTATCCCTCAACAGGACTTCCAACTCAGGAAATACAGTCCGCAATTTATCGGCGGTGCCTTTCCAAATAAAATGCACCTGTCCTTTTTTTATGGTTCCCAATACTTCAGTACGAATGCCTCCACGATCCTGCCAAAATTTTGCCGCACTTGAAGCAGCAGCTACAACAGAGCTTTCTTCTGTCACCATTGGAACGCAGTAGAACCGATCATTTATGCGAAAATTGGGCGAAACGCCAAAGGGAAGTGGAAAATTGCTGATCGTATTCTCACTAAATCCATCTAATATTTTTTGTTGTTCTTCATTGTGGTGCCAATAGCTGACTAATTCGCGCATCACGGTTTCCGGATCGCGAAAGAAGTGCTCCACAATCCACTTGATTTTGCCCTTTTTAGACAACTTGGAAAAGCCACTTATTGGTGTTGGTTTAGGTGTACTCATCCTCTTTCCACTTATTTCACCTTTAAAAAAGCATTTGCCATTTCAAGACCGCGAATCTGTGCCTGCAAATAGTCATTGAGAGCCTCATCCCCTTCCAACGCATATTGTAAAAGGCCAGATGCCTGGCCATAGATGGCAGGCAATGCTGACTTTTCCATTAGATAAAAACCATCCAGAAAATCCTTTACACCACCGGAGATTATGATTTGTTGACAGGGCAGTTTGCCTTTGTTTTCCTTTAAAATAGCATTTACCCAACTCACCATTTCTTCAGCATCATGCCCAATTCGAACTAATGGAGCCCAGTAGTCCTTGTTAATATTATTCCGCCGAAGGTTTTCAAGTAAAGCAAAATTCGTTCCCCCGGCCGCTCCAAAATCGACAGCTGCAAGTGGCAGGTGCAATAAATGCTTTAAACTATTATAACCCATTCCCTGACCTACTTCCTTGACAATGATAGGATAAGAAGCAGCATGCAACAATTGTTGCAACGTATGGAGTGGTGCTTTATAGATGCGGTCACCCTCGGGCTGAAACCATTCCTGCATAGGGTTGAGGTGAACAATCATACCATCAGCACGTAATCGGTGTATCAGATCATCAATTAAGTGCAATGCGCCACTATCTAGCAATTTTTCAATTTGAGCGATACCTAAATTAGCATAAAGAGGTAGTGAATCACCGATAAGATCGCGCACATCAAAGTCGGCAAAATGCTCATCACTTGTTAATAACGCACGGCAAGAGCCGAGACCCATGCCCATGCCAAAACGTTGACAAGCCCGTGCCAAGGCAGTATTGATTTGAAACGCCCATTGGGCACCACCAGTCATACTAGAAACCCAGATTGGTGTGCTTAGCGCTTTTCCGAGAAAAGTGAACGGCTTCAAACTTCCAACTTCCGGATGTCCCGATAGTAAAGGCTCATAATAGAATCGACGGTCTAACTCATCGCTTTCAGTCCTGGCACGAAAGGCGAGCTCGATATGATCCGATTTACGGGTTTCTGCTTGCCCAGGTGCTTCTGCTGGCACAATAGTATTTTGAGGGTTGCCCTTCTCATTCATAACCCGAAGTTAACATAATCGCACATTAGCCGGTGTATAATGGTTGGTCTAAATAAGACAAACTAACAAAAGGAAACTTCTAAAGGTTGAACAAACCTACCTTGACTTAAAGTCTTTACCTTATTTTTGGACTTGCTCATCTGTTTAGGGCTATCAATCCACTTCATGATTTCTATTGACGACGACCATCTTTCAACTGCGGATCTGTATTTCACGGTCACTCAGCGAGAACCAATTGCACTTGATCATACTACATGGAAAGACATTCAGACGGGAAGGGAGGCATTGGACAAACTAATTGATGAGCCGGGTGCTGTACATTACGGGATCAATACAGGATTTGGCGACTTACATAATATTCGTATTTCAAAAAGTGAACTTCGCGACCTTCAGCGAAACCTAATTCTCTCCCACGCTTGTGGTTTAGGTGAAGAAGTGCCACCACATATTAATGATCTTATACAACTGCTTAAAATCAGAAATCTTTGCCAAGGATATTCCGGTGTACAACGTATTACGGTCGAGCGATTGATAACTTTGTATAATGCCGGTGTCCGACCCGTAATTTATCAACAAGGATCATTGGGTGCTTCCGGCGACCTCGCCCCACTTGCGCACCTTTCACTGGTACTCATCGGTGAGGGAGAGGTTGATTACAAGGGCCATCGAATGAATTCATCCGTGATTCTGAGTGAACTTGGATTGAAGCCCATCCAGCTTGATGCAAAGGAAGGTTTGGCCTTGTTGAACGGTACCCAGTTCTCTACGGCTTACGGTGTCTGGGCAGTGGAACAGGGCCGATCTCTTTTAGCCTGGGCCAATGCTGTTGCCAGTTTATCCTGGGATGCTTTTTTATGCCAATCAGCACCACTTGATGACCGTTTGCATCAGCTCCGCAAACAAACCGGGCAGATTCATGCTGCATCTTCTCTTCGGTATTGGCTGGATAAATCACCGCTGCAATTACAACCCAGACAGGGCGTTCAGGACCCGTATGCTTTTCGCTGTGTTCCGCAGGTGCATGGTGCCTCATATGATGCCTGGTCCTATGCCCAACAAATCATCGAAAGGGAAATAAATGCGGTAACCGATAACCCGACTATTTTCCCGGCAGAGGGTGATATTCTGAGTGGTGGTAATTTTCACGCACAACCTGTAGCACTGGCACTGGATTTTTTGGCCATTGCTCTGGCAGAGATTGCAAGTATATCAGAGCGTCGATCCTTCCAACTGCTTAGCGGAAAACGAGGACTGCCAGCATTTTTGGCAAATAATCCAGGTCTTCATTCCGGACTTATGATTGCACAATATACGGCTGCCAGTATTGTCAGCCAGAATAAACAATTGTGTACACCAGCATCGATCGACTCTATTGTTTCGTCCAATGGGCAGGAGGATCACGTAAGTATGGCTGCCAATGCAGCGACTAAACTTTATAAAGTTGTTGAAAATACACGTTCCGTTTTGGCAATAGAATGGCTTTGCGGTGCACAGGCGTTGGACTTTCGAGCCCCTGCACAGACAAGCCCTGCTTTGCAATCGCTGATAGATGAGTATCGTGCGATCGTGCCTTTTTTATCCGTGGACCGAATACTTAGTCAGGATATTAGGTCAACTTGCAGATTTCTTTCAGAAAGGGATAGCTCCATTCTCTGCCATCCTTAGCATACTGATTTCACAGGTTCCAATGCAATAAAACGAACAGTTTGTGAAGCCCGGTCTTCTTGTACTGTTGAGATGAATTCCAGGGTTCATTTTTGAGTTTCACCCAAATTTAAATACCTGCTTTGGTACGTTTTTCATTTTTCACCATTTTAATCATTTTGAGTAGCACCATAAGCATGTTTGCTCAGGAACGCAAAGGCATTGGTTTTACGTTGGCTAACCATACAGGGGGTATTATCAAACATACCTCAAAATTGACCTTTACGCCACCGGCACTAAGCAGCGGGTTAGAAGCAACAACTACCTTTCGTACCTATGGGCGCAGAGATTGGGAGGCATGGCGGAATTATCCGATTCTTGGGCTGAGTGCGCATTGGTTTCACCTTGGTTCAGATCAACTTGGCCATGCGGTAGGTTTTTTTCCTTTTGTAGATGTGCCTCTGGTGCATCGTCCCCAATGGCAGGTTTATTTTCAGGTGGGTAGTGGGTTAGCCTGGCTCAGTCAGCGATATGATCGCATCAGAAACCCATTCCAAAATGCAATAGGCTCCAACTTCAACAATGTAACCGCATTTCGCATTCATGTCGATTACAAACTTCATCCAGCATGGTTATTAACTGGGGGATTTAGTTTTACCCATTATTCTAATGGTCAGGCCCAAATCCCAAATTTTGGAATTAATGTCATTGGTGGCTTGCTCGGTTTGCAATGGACACCAAGACCTCTGGAATCCGAAAATTACCGACCTGCCAGTTTGAATAAAAAAGCGCTCAGAAAATGGGGTGTTTCTGCACATGCCGGTCTGGCTTTAAAGGAGTATTTTGCGACTGGCGGCCCACAATACCCTGTTTATATTGGTTCTATGGCGGGACTTTACCAACTGTCCCGCATCAATCGTTTATATTTTGGAATCGAATATGAGTTCAATAAAGGTGTCTATACATTCAGCAAATTAAACTGGCAACACAATTCTGAAAATGAGCGGATTTGGGCCTCCAGCAGGATAATGGCATTTGTCGGCGAAGAATTTCTTTTTGGCGATTGGGCCATCCTTCTTCAGGCAGGTACTTATTTGGGAAACTTTGGATTATTGATCCCTTTTCCTGTTTATACCAAATTAGCTGTACGGTATTATTTGCCACCGTTTCCAAAACAGCGTACCCGTTTATTTGGAGGGGT
>JBBQMA010000002.1:0-29238 GCA_038328415.1 Chitinophagales bacterium
GGGTGATCACAATTCAGTGCAAAAAATAACACTGGACACCAAACCTGCTAAGGATTTATTCATCGGAATGGATCTCGCCGCATTCTTCCGTGAAATTGATTTATCGACACGAAATCACATTATGTCACCAGGTCCGGACGCCGTCCAGATTTCACAGCAAGCCGCCCGATTATTTTATTTAATCCGATGACAAGATATTTCACCTTTTTATTTTTTGGAATAATCGCCCTCTCTGCATTTCAAATTGCAGGCGACCCTCTATTTTACGTGCCGAAACAATGGCCACAACCTTCCTATGATTTTACGAATAATCCACTCACACCGGAAAGAGTAGCCCTTGGAAGGACCTTGTTTTATGACCCTATTCTCTCCCGCGATCAGCGTATATCCTGCGCAAGTTGTCATTCCCAGTACACGGCCTTTACACATGTGGACCATGCCCTGAGCCATGGAATCGATGATCGTATCGGCACCAGAAACGCTCCGGTTCTAATTAACCTGGCTTGGCAAAAGCATTTTATGTGGGACGGGGCAATTCACCATCTCGATATGCAATCGCTGGCACCGATAAGTCACCCGGATGAAATGGGTGAGCAAATCGAACATGTAGTTATGAAACTGCAACAATCATCCCTTTATCCAGGATTATTTTATGCTGCGTTTCGTGACAGTACGGTAACGGGTGAACATACCTTGAAAGCCCTTTCCCAATTCATGCTGACGCTCATTAGTGCCGATTCAAAATATGATCAGGTAATACGTGGCCAAGCCCAGTTCACTGACCAAGAAAAAAATGGATATTCCCTGTTCAAAAAATGTTGCGCTTCTTGCCATCAGGAACCCCTCTTTGCCAACGGCGAATTCAGAAATAATGGCCTGGCAATGGATGGGAAATTAATGGATACGGGACGTATGAAAATAACTCTAGATCCGAAGGACTCCTTGAAGTTTAAGGTACCTACATTGCGGAATATTGAATTTTCATACCCATATATGCACGATGGACGATTTAAGAAATTAGCTGACGTCATAGCCCACTATACTGGCGGGATTCAAAAAAGTCCCTCCTTAGCCAAAGAGCTCCAGGAACCTATTGCATTGAACTCCAATGAACGCGTGGACTTGCTGGCATTCCTATTAACATTGACGGACAAACAATTTTTATTCGACCCGCGATTTGCTTTCCCCAGAGAAGTATTACTCACTGCCAATCAAAAATAAATACGATACATTGCGAAGGATCACTTTGTTGCTGTCGTCTAACGATTTTAAACACATTTCAATTTCCTAAACATGAAAAGATTACTTATCCTTTTGTATTTGTTCATGAGTACCATTGCTGGTTATACACAAACAAATCCTGCCATTACATCTTGGCTACAAAATACATCGGGCATTAAAGGGCGGCATTACGTAAAAGGTAATTCTACGCCTATCGAAGATAATGTGCTAGCAAATGTGCAAAAAGTACAATATGCTGCAGATTGGGCCTACATCAGTACCAATGGTATTCCCAGCTACATTACGGGTCCTTTTCTGGATGGCAATCCATCGCTGGCCACTGTCCAAACTGGTATTTTTAAACTGCCGCTGAACCCGGTTAAAAACAATGGCACGCCTACCAATACGACACCGGGCAACATTGGAATTTTTATTAACGGTGTAGCCCTTTTTGATTATCGAGACGGCATATCCTGGCGAAATGCTACCAACTCATTAGCCGGAGGTCCTTTAGGTGGCATGGGTGATAATGTCTGGAATAGAGATGCCGTCGTAGCGGAACGCACGGGGTTCGATTGTGCCAAAGGCCACCCGGCGATGGGAAATTATCACCATCATCAAAATCCCAGCGCTTTCAACCTGGATCTGGTGGTCATCTCCGATATTTGCGACTTGTACGA
The DNA here is from genome assembly GCA_038328415.1 of Chitinophagales bacterium. Lineage (GTDB taxonomy): Bacteria > Bacteroidota > Bacteroidia > Chitinophagales > Saprospiraceae > JAGNXB01. The sequence continues at coordinate 1,902 of JBBQMA010000002.1, forward strand.
AGCTGATGGATTATATGTCCTGAATGAAACGGAACATTCACCTTTGCTAGGATTTGCCTATGATGGATTTCCCATTTATGGAGCTTATGGATACCATAACACCGATGGGACCGGTGGGATATCGAGAATGAAATCCAGCTTTTCGCTGCGTACTATTTCGGTCAGGACACATTATGCCGATGGCAATGATGTGACAGACGGCCCGACGGTCAGCACTACTTATCCTTTGGGTTATTTCAGAGAGGATTATGAGTTCATAGCGAATGCTTCACCAGATTATTTGGACGAACATAATGGCAGATTTTGTGTGACACCTGAATATCCCAATGGTATTTATGCCTATTTCTGTACTGTGGATGATGAATGGAATTCTGCCTATCCCTATGCTGTTGGCCCTACATTTTATGGCGTACGAACGGCCACAAAAGTTACTTCCATTGCAGAGGCCGTACAAACGTATATACCTACCGGAACAGCAGTATCAAACAGTGCGTTGGCTGCTATGGCCATATCTGTTTTTCCTAATCCGGCAAGCGAATTAGTTGCCATCCAGTTGAATACAGTAATGCAAGAGAATGTCGTTGTTTCCTTATTTAATTTGAATAGCCAATTAATGCAGGAAACCATTCTACTTCAGGGAAGCACCATTGCCTTCTTAGATACACGCACCCTCTATGAAGGACAATATATCGTTCGATTATCGAATGGTCGGGAAGCCTTTATCCGTAAAGTCGTCATCATAAAATGATTTATTGACTTATTATCACAGTCGTCCAAAATAATTTTTAAAGTTTTTCTCAATTTCCATTCTGCTGTGCCCCATCAAGTAACCCAAAAGCTACATGCCAATTGGCAGGCCTGCCTGACGATTGGAATGCCTATCGTAGTGCTACAAAGCAGGTTGTTTAGAATAATCTCCTCTTTTTCTCGTAGAGGACGCTAAGGTTTGGCAAAGGGAGCAACGCAGTGATTTTGTTTAGTCAGCCTAACGTACAGAAGGCACTTCAAGTCTTTTGCCGCGTCCTCAAGACGATGCTTCGCTAGCTCTACGCATGTCTTGATGGTCCACCCGCGAGAAACCACGCCATGAGCGTTGCGAGATGCGGGTTTGAATGTAGCGATTGAAGAAGCTAGAAGGTCGAAGGTCTGAAAGGTGGAATGTCGAAAGTCTGAAGGTCGAAAGGATGAAAGGTGAAAGGTCGAAGGATGAAAAGTGAAGATGACCTGACCAAATACGATTTTCCCCGCGACTCCCTGCGACAACCTGACAACCATGACAACTTTAGTGTCGTTGTTTGTTTGATCGAAACAACGAAATAGCGAAATTGATTATCAGTCGAAATTATTCTGCATGCTATACATTTTGGACAGAAGTGTTGGGAAATACATTCGTTGGTTTATCTTAAAGGGTTCTAATGGAATTAATCCTGCTGGCAAACCGTTGATCAGTCGGTTTGCAGTAGCGTGTTTGGTACAGAACGGGTTTCAGTAAATTGATTTATTGAAGAGCTACCTTTCACTTGAAATAGTTTTTGTTTATTGTGGATTAAATCGTTTCAATGTTTAATCGATTGGAAAACAGACCACTTGAAACACTACACTTGTTTCCTATCCTTGACAAATTGCTCATTGAGCTCTTGTCTTCATTGACTGAAGAAGAGTGGCATAGTCCAACCATTGCCAGACATTGGTCCGTTAAAGACATTGCCGCACACCTATTGGATGGCAATTTACGTGGCCTCTCTGGTTCAAGGGACCGATTTTTCGATAAAAAGCCGGACCATATGCACACCTACCAAGACCTCGTAGCTTATCTGAATCAATTGAACCATGAATGGGTTAAGGCTGCAAAGAGGATGAGTCCTGAGTTAATCATTGATCTCCTGGAAAAAACAGGTGACCTATATACGGAACATTTAAAAACGCTGGAGCCTTTGGCTGATGCCATTTTTCCGGTAGCCTGGGCGGGGCAAACCATTTCACCCAATTGGTTTCATATTGCGCGTTAATACACTGAAAAATTTTTGCACCAGCAACAAATTAGAAATGCTGTTGGAAAAGAAGGATTGTTGAAGGAGCCCTTATTTCGGCCTTTTCTGGATACCTTCATGCAGGGCCTTCCCTATACCTTTCGGAGTGTCGACGCCCCTATAGGAACTTGCATCACCATATTAGTCAACATTGGCACAGCGTGGCAATGGCACCTCCAAAAAAATGTCAATTCCTGGGCTTTGGCCGCTGAGTCAGTCAACAAACCAGAAGCGATAGTTCGCATTGATCCTGAAGCGGTATGGAGGCTTTTTTCGAAGGGCATATCTCCGGAGGATTCCTTGGATTATGTGCAATTGTCAGGCAATAAGGATCTAGGAATGCACGTGTTACGCCTTGTAGCAGTTATGGAATAATTTGTTGGATTGGTAGACACGTTTTACAGTTAACTTCCTGCTCCAAAAAATGCGCATGCTTCTGGATTAAAGAATGAATACACATTATTATACCTAAATAAGTAATTTACCCATTATGGATTCATCATATCTAGAAAGTGTTATCAAACAGTTTGAATATTACAAAAGGTTGGGTGAAAAAACATTCGCCCAACTCGAGGATGAAGACATCTTCCGGCAAATCAATTCAGAATGTAATAGTGTGGCAATTATTATCCAACATCTTTGGGGCAATATGTTGTCGCGTTGGACCGATTTTTTAAGTACAGATGGCGAAAAAGAATGGCGGGACAGAGATGCTGAATTTGAAAATGGGATTGACACCCGAAGCGAAATGATGGCTAAATGGACGGATGGCTGGGATTGTCTGTTTAATGCCTTAAAGGGATTAACTTCGGAGGATCTCGGTAAAGTGATTTTTATCCGTGCTGAGGGACATACCGTTATCGAAGCGATTAACCGGCAACTGGCACACTACCCCTATCATATCGGACAAATTGTATACATCGGCAAAATGATTTGTGCCGATAAATGGACGTCCTTGTCCATACCGAAAAGAGAAGGCAAGGGCGAAAGCTAGAATCAACCAACTACCCTCATGACGGAGGACGAATAAAGTCGGGAGGAGAATGGGGACTGACAAACCCAAAACAACTGGCCTTCATGCCTATGAAGTTCTCCCAAGATGTTGGAATGTTGGGGGTGACAAAAGACTATAGGTTGTAAATCATGACCACAGCGTCAAGACGGACTGTTGCAGGTCTGAAAGTCTGAAGGTCGACAGAAGATGACCTAAGAAGTCCACTAAACTCTAAACATTCTAATCCTACCTTCGGGACGGTAGGCAGGCTTCTAAACGCTATCCAATGCTACCAATAACCTCATCCCCTGATAACCTGCCTGGCTTCGCGACGGTAAGCAAGCCTCAGAACCATAACTAGCGGGGCAATGGCAGGGCAATGGCGGGGGCGGACCTAAACTCTGACACCCCTACTCAACTTCAACCTTACCCTCAAATACGCTTCATCGAATAAACTACCAGCAACGGTAGGCAAGCTGAATTCACCTGACTCAATACGGTAGGATCACATCCACTTTAAAGCTAAGGCCATGTCTAAGGCAAAAGCTCAAAAAAAGATATTAGAACCAAGAATAACTTTGTCACAACCTGTACTTGTTTTGTGAACTTTGTGTTCCTGAAATCTATTTCTTTTCATGGCCTATTTGATGCGTTTGTTTTTCATGGGGACTCTTCTGATTGGGTTATTTGCCATTTTAGCACCTGCGCAAATTCCTGTTGATGAAGGTATAGATACGCTGGCACAGGTTGCTGAGACGGATACCAATAACCATTGGTGGAGAGATCGGGTTCGGATTTCCGGCTATGTCAAGTACTTGCAGTCCAGTTTTTTGGCATGGGATGCTTTTGGGGGTGTGCCGGCACCGCTACTGAATCAATTCCTGGGCAACGCCATCCATGATCATCTCATTCACCACCGGCTCAATATCAGTTTTCAATTTTCTCCATCATTAACGTTGCAATTGGGTTGGCGAAACCGATTATTTTATGGGGATCAGCCGCGGTTATATGCGGTGAATGGAGGGGATTACGGCAAGGCCATTGACCAGGATGCGAATGACATCGCTGACCTTTCGTTTCTCCCTTTAACTAAAAAGTCCTGGGTAGTACATTCTATTTTGGACAGGGCTTATCTGGAGTGGCGGGGAAAACAAGACGAAATCCGGATTGGTCGCCAACGCGTGAATTGGGGTGTGGCTACCCTGTGGAATCCCAATGACCTGTTGAATGCCTATTCTTTTATTGACTTCGACTACGAGGAGCGACCTGGGGCGGATGCCATACGCTGGATCCATTACTTCGCCAATACGAGTTCAACGGAACTTGCCTTTCGCCCGGCAGATTCACTGGGAGGAGTCACTGTTGCCGGACTTTATAAAGCATATTTCAGAAGTATAAATTATCAGGTATTAGCAGCATGGCGTCAGGAGGATGTTGCTCTCGGCCTAGGCTGGGAAACGGATCTTGGGCCGGCGGCCTGGAAGTTGGAGTCCACCGTTTTTATTCCTGCCGCAAATCAAAATCATAGGGGTACCGTTGTCGCTTTATCTACCGACTGGATGCGCACCTGGCAAAGCGGGTTTCTTCTTGGAGCCGGATATTTGCTCAATACCGGTGCTACTGCGAATGCGAATCTCTTTGCTGATTTGAACGAGCGACTTAGTGCCCGCAATCTTTATCCCTTCCGGCACAGTCTCTTTCTGCAGGGAAGCTACCCGGTGACGCCACTGTTTTCCGCTTCACTGGCTACTGTCTTTAGCCCCGGCGATGCAAAAACTTTATTTATCAGTCCGGTGATGTCTTATTCGTTGGCAACGAATTGGGACCTCGATCTGACAGGACAAATCCTCGTACAGGATGATGGAAACACATGGAACTCACCGATCCAGGCCTTCTTTTTAAGGCTCAGATGGAGCTATTAATAGAAAATAAAACGAATAAACTAAGACGGAGGCCGAGGACAGATACATCATGGACGTTGTAAGTTGATCGTTGTTAGTTGATCGTTTGAAGGTTGTCAATAAACACTAAACCTTTATAAACGCTTCGACGAATAAATTCATAACCCTGCCTTTCTGAGAAGGAGGCAAGCTCCAACACCTATAAACATTTCAACGCTTCAACGAATAAACTCGTAACCTCATAACCTAAAAAAACCCGGCCACCTTTCGATGACCGGGGTCCTTTCATATATTACAATATCGCTTAATCAACCAGTATCATGCGCCGCGTAGCGCTATCCGTTGGCGTATCCAACTGGTAGTAAAGCATACCGTTGCCCTGGATGTCGGCACGATCCAGGTTAATTGAATTGTATCCTTTGGCAAATTCTCCACTGACCACCTTCACGATTTTACCTGTCACATCATAGACCTTCAACGCAGCTTTACTTGCTTCCGGCAAGTTGAAGCCAATGATCGTCACATCGCGGAATGGGTTCGGTTCGTTTTGATATAATTCAAATGAACCACCTACTATGACGCCGCCATTGAATCGGAACTTCACATCTAAAAGCTCTTCGCGCTCATCATAAGCTTCGGCTGTTGTAATACGTGAGTTGATATTCAGTACCTGACTCATCTTCGCATTTGCCTTGGCTCGGAATGTTACCGTAAACAGCACTTCTCCATCCGATAATATAACACCCTCACTGCCGTTCCAGCTTGTTGTCAACAACCCTTCGGTTACGCGGGCCTGGCCAAAGTTGGATGAACTCAGCTCAGCCCATACCGCATCAACATGATCAAATGCGAGCATATTCGCATCCCAATCCATCGTGTATTGGTAACCTTGTACGCTACGGAACTGATCCGCTGTGATGGCAATCGTATATGCTTCACCGGCAACAAGCACCTGGTCATCAAGTGCAAAGGCCAACACACCGACACTGGTACGTGTATCTGCACCCAGGAGACTGTTTGGCACTGCATCGCCGCTGACATCACCGACTTTTACACCAATAAAGTTGGCACTGGTCATGCCGGGATTCAGGTTGTTGAAATTCTTCACCTCGGGGAAATCACACGGCTTGGATGTATTCGGGAAGACATAGTTCGCCTCCACAAAGCGCCAGCTTGTATTGTCCTTGAAGTTCAGTCCCGGTGTCAGAATCATCTTGCGCAGCTCGATGATATCGCTGATCGATACACTACAATTGTTATTGGCATCCGCCGCTATCAGCTTATAAGTACTTGTCAATGATTTAATACCCAGGAGATGTTTTTGTATCAGCAACAGATCATAGGTACTCACCCCGTTGAGTGGCTGAATGTCTTTTTGTGGTGTCACGGTGTACTGTCCTTCGACAGGTACCGAACCAAAACTGACATTACCACCACTTCCCGTAATTAAGGCTGGCATATTCAAGGATCCTGTCAGGTCAATGGCCACCTGCTCCACAGGCTCCTGTTCTTCATTGGCCACATAGGCGACAAGTTCCGTATTCATCGTAACTGCGCAAGGACCCATCCAATCCTGAACCCAAAGCTCAGTCACACAATAGTCCCAATTGCCCGCTTCGTCGCCTACCCAAATTGCTACTTTCACAAATGGAAGCGGCTTGTTTGGTGGCATATCCAGACAGGACACTCTAACGGTGTCACCAGCGTCCGCATCCGGAGCCGTTTGGCCCGGATCGACAGCGTCCAAGCGCTCAATTTTGATCTTCAGCTTTTCGTATTCGGTGCAATTGTCATAACTGTCCCCCGCTTCAAAGCTGGAAGCCCACACCTCTACAAATCCCGTGCTGGGCATAAGATCCACACTCAGGCCATTGATGCAGATCGGCGTTGGCTTTTTGCAGTCTTTAATCGTAAACAGGCTGGTGCAGGTATTCCAGTTCCCGCACTGGTCGGTTACCTTGAACACAATCTGGTGCATACCATTCGGATAAGCACCACTCGCGTCGTTGCCTACGCCGGTGATATCTACTGTTCCATCATTGAATGCGTCAATGAAATACGTATAACTCAATTGTGATGTATCCGTACAGTTGTCCGTAGCATTGTACACCAATTCCACAAAGGTCGGTTCACAGTTGGCCTCAAAACTACAGAACTCCCGGTCGCTGCAATCTACCCACTGTGGTGCCATATTGTCAACCACCTTGATTTCCTGGGTAAACTTGAAGTAGCCGTCGCCGTCATTTTCCCACGCCCGGCGCGCTGCTAATGGGTTGCAACATTGGGTGTACCAATCTACAAAAGGGTACCATTCTGTGAGTACATCACAGGTCAATGGCAAGCCTCGCTCGCTGTTAGCATACCGGAAGATGTGTGGGCCTGTGCCCGCTCCGGTGATGTTCACCGTCTGCTGCTTGGTCGTGTTGTAGTCGATTCGGAACGTCGTGCCGCTTGTGCGTACAGCGCTATACACATCGCCCTCTATAAGACCCGGGATCTCTACAGAGCCACTCGTTACATAACGCAGCGTCACCCTGTCCCCAATATCGATCTTTCTCGAGGTGATCAGCGCGTTGATCGCTGTGGTGAACGTGATCTCTTCGGCTGCATCGTTTATGTTCGTCGTGGGAAAGTCCACGTTGCCATCATCCTGGTATTGGCACCAGTCTTTCACGATCCAGGTGCGCAGTATTTTAAAGCAGGCATCTGTTGTCACAAGTGTATGATCGATATGTTCGATCCCAACCAATTCGCAATCGCCATTATGACGTACATCGCCCGTTTCTTCAAGATCTTCCAGGTCCTGGCACTGAATGGTTACATCACATGGGAACTGCACGGTTAATGGCGAATCATCCGCGAAGTACACGCGCTGGATACAGCTGGTGTTGTTGCCAAACGCATCATCTACCCTCCAGCGTCGATTGATAAATGTTCCATCCGCACATTTGTCCGGCGTAGCCAGATCTTGGTAAGTCGTCGTCAATCCGCACTCCTCCGTGTTATCCGTTACGTGTGGTTTTAGACCTAATGGAAGCGCGTATTCTATGGCTAAACAGACTTCCTTGATGAGCCCTCCAGCCAGTGGTGCCGTATCTTCCACCACCAATAGCCACGTACCGGATGCACAGAACATATGGGTCGATCCCGCAGGGACACTCGTGATATCGCTGCCCGTGATCGTCAGCAGTTCGATTGTATTATTATTAATCACCAGGAACAGGTAAATCGATCCCACCAGGATACCGACCAACGGTGCGCCTGTTGCATTGGCGTACTCTAACAAAATCCGGTCACCCACCACCAGTCCTGCCTGCTGCAGAAACTGCTGCACCGAGAAGTTGCTGATCCGGTTGGTCGTGGCGTCGATATCGTTTTGTCCTGCCGTGAAGCAAATATCCTTTGATGTAAAGCTATTCAACGGAGCTCCATTGAATACTTTGAGCTCGTCGCCTTGAGGCTTCATATGCCCCTGATTGTAGGCACCAATGCTTGGTTTGGCTGCGGTACAAGCAAACGATGCAGCTACCTTCTGATTCGTTGTGTTGAAGATGTTGATATCGTAGGCTTGATCATTGAAGATCACGTCAATACCCCATGGATATTGTACGGGCTGACCCAGACATCCATTTTTTGACAGGACCGTTGCTTTGCGGTTCAACGGGCTATACAGGGTGATCTGTAGCTGATTGACCAAATCATGATCGATATCCAGTTTCAGATCCAGGTCTGTGATTTTGGCATCAGCAGGTATTCCAAAAATGTCGATCGGAATGGTATAAGTCGATGCAAAAGCCGCTTTTATGGCCACACCTGGTTGCTTGCAGATCTCGAACGTGTCCGTTTCTGTCGGTATGAATGGCATGCCACACTGTACCGTAATATCATCAGGACACCAGATCACCGGGCGCACCTTATCTACAACCTGGACTTCGACCATGCAATTGTTGGCATTACCATAGGCATCACGGACCCGAAGATCCACGAATAAAGGCACATTGCTCAACCCATCACAGCAGTAGAAACGCACCTTAGGTGCATACAGCAGATCACCGGGTAAATTGCAAGGATGCTGAACAAAAGCTCCTGAAGCATTCATGGTACCCCGACGGGCATCAAAGATCACATTCGAACAACCGTCATAGGATCCATCGTCAAAGCTTTCCGCATTTACCAGTGTAACACTATCACTCAGTGCTACAATATGTAAGGTTTCACAGATCACAACCGGTGGAACATTGTCTTTAACCAATACCGGTATCGAACACTCGGCTTTGTTACCACAATGATCTATCGCCGTATAGGTGAACGTGTATGTCGTTCCCACGGGGAGATCAAACACGAAATAACCCTGCGCATTCATCGTGCTGATAATGACGATGGGTCCGTTAGGAAGTGTCGTCCACACGTAAAACGTCATATTATTTGTTGTCGAACAATCGTCCGTAACTTGGATCCACGGCATCTGTACCTCTGATGTACATTCCTGATAGCCAATCTTTTTCGTAGTACCGATCTTAATGTCATGGATATCCGGACAAGTTAATACAGGTGGTGTTTTGTCGACCACTTTGATCACTTGTGTATGTGAAGAAAGGTCATTTGTACACATGTCGTGCAGTGTCCAGGTTCGCAGAATGGTGTAGCTTCCCTGACAAACCTCGAGCACTTTGTCTTCATACGCAAACTGCAAACTACCACAGCCTGCACCATCCGGCTGTCCGGTTACATCGGGTAATGGATATCCTACTTTGCAATCAAAAGAGGCTAAATCCAAATCGTCGTAATTCGGAGGCAGAATGACTGAAGAAATAGTTGGACGGCGCACACGAATCTCTTGTGTGCACTGCGTGCTGTTGCCCCAATCATCAGTTGCTGTCCAGGTCCTTACGATCAATTGGGAATGCTCTGCATTCTGAGCGCAGGTATAGTTAAACAGGTCATCACCGTAGGTAAGCCCGTTGTTCAGTGCTACGACCAGATCACAATTATCCGTAACCGGCACGGCAGGAACATCGGCTGTAAGTATCACGCCTGCGATCTCAATTACCCCGTCATCCAGGCCAACATTATCTGCAAAACGGATGCGCCAGATTCCGCTGGCATCCTCTCCATTGAAGACATCAAGGGCAATCCCAGATTGCCCGGGGGCAAGAATTGGTTGTAATCTAGCACCACCTGCATTCAGCTCAGCGCATTGGGTAAGGTTGTTTTGGCCCTGGTCATCGAAAATTACATCAATCGGCCATTCTGTACCTGTGCAGCCGGTGAGACTGAAAATATCTGATTCGGTTCCATTCGGGCTAATAACGCGAATATCCAAATCAGGCAGCCAGGTGTGCCCGGTGAGTTTCACACGGATATCGACATCCTGCACCGGTGTTCCGGCAGGCAGATAGCTGAAGTCAAAGCTGTATTCATGAATATCAGGAATTGGGGCTCCGGCTTCTCCGATGGGTTCATTGAGTCCTGTGTAGATAATCGATTGAGGACCTGTCAGGGCAGGGGCCGGTTCCAAGGGTATTTCAGCACCACAATCCACTACAAGATTGCGGCATTCCATGACCGGTGGCCGTTTGTCTTCAACACTGATCTGACCCCAGCACGAATTTCCTGTTTCAGGGTCAGTAACCTTTACTTTGAACGTCCCTCCAATCTGTTGGCGACCCACAAACGGGCTCGTTGGCAACACCTGGTTTTGCGCATTAAAGACCATTACAATGTAGTCGTCATAGCAGCCATAAGGCCCGCCTTCCAGAATCATATCTGCGCCTATTGCTGTATTGCAATCCTCATCCAGCGACACTTGCACATTGTCATTGCACTGCAGGTTGGAAATGGGGAAAGCATATTCAAATACCGATATGGCAAAGCTACATTCTGCTTCGTTACCCGCTGAGTCTTCTACCCGATAGCTCACTTCCCAGGGGCTGTCATCCTTGCAAAGTTCCGTTCCGCTCAGCGGACCGCCCGTCTGGATGATCTCCGGCTCTCCGCCTGTCTGATAATTTACCCGACCTACAAAAGCACGGGAGCCAAACGTGTTGCCAAAGTTTACGTTTCCGGCAAATCCGTTTGATAATATGCTCAGTGTTCCATCGGTCTGCGTGAAGTTACCATTCGTATAACGCAGCGTCCCTGCCGCGTAATTGGTAATCACCACATAAATCCCTTTCGCCTGACCTGCAACAAGGGTCAAACCACCAACCGGTATATTGATCAGGGTAGCCGGATTCCAGGGCGTTGCATTTACGCTTAATGGCACATTTGCAGTTCCCAGCAGCGTCCATGCCGCCGGATTGGTTTGTACCCCGACATTGGTCGTCGCTACCGTTGTGTAGTACACATTGACAACAAGGTTGTTGCCCAGGGTACCCGTCACCGGAATATCCCAACTGCTAATCGTCAACGGCTGGGCACCATCGTTGCGTACATCAAACGTCACCCCGGCAAAGGCATTAAAGAAGTTGCCGGGTGCGCCTGCATTGCTCGTAAACAGACCCGTTACAGGCCCCACAAACGGACAGTTATCAGTAACCGTAGGATCCGCCCAGCTTACAATTGCACAACAAAGTCCGGGATCCAAATTGATGATTCGGCTTGGCGGACAAGTGATCGTCGGTGGAATATTGTCGATCACTGTAACCATTGAAACACATGTGGCACTGTTTCCACAATCGTCAGCGACAGTCAATGTCACATTTTGCACCCCCTTGTCCGAACAGGAGAAGGTTGTTTTGCTCAGATTGAGGATTACCGGACTGCAGTTGTCTGTACTGCCATTATCAATGTCTGCCGGACTCAATACGGCAAGCCCATTTTGGTCGAGGAACAAGGTGGCATTTTTACATTGGGCCACCGGAGGAGTAGTATCTACAACGGTGATCGTCTGGGTTGCTGTAGCGGTATTTCCACAATCATCTGTTGCTCTAAAGGTCCTGATAATCGTTCGCGCACCGATACAGGAACCAGGAATGATCGACTCTGTTAAAACAACCGGTACTTCAACCGGACCAGCGAGTTGCTGGCTATTCAGTATGCCCGGCGAGTCATCAACTGGACCAATCCAATTAAACTGGTTGTATTGATTGCCCGTACCAGCTAATTGCAAGGAAATGCCAATAGCAGGTGCCGGTTCCTGTGTTACACCAATATTCACAGAACCCTGACCTGCCGCCGGACCATCCACTGCTGCGAATGCTCCTTCATAACTGAGGAACTGGATCAATGTTGCTCCCTGATACAATGCAAGCCCATCGGGTGCACCATTTTGGATACCATTGACCGGAAGGAAAAATGCGATCGCTCCATAACCCGTTCCTTCATCCGGAATGATTCCGGACAATGGTCTGATGTCATAAAGAAGCCCATTGGCCCCGTTATAAAGATAAACGGTATAAGTACCAAGGTCAATTCCCGCTGGTCCTGCGATTTCAAAAAACTCATTGACATCCACGCCTACATTATCATAATGGATTTCATTGATCCATGGGCGGATACCAGCTACAGGACCACATCCATCTACTGCTTCCACAGTCAAAGGATTAGGAATTGCATCACATTCTACCGTCAAATCCTGTGGTATTTCATTAAAGACCGGTGGCAGATCGTCGATAAGAGTGATTGTTTGGGTATGCGTAATGGCATTGTTACAAGCGTCTGTAGCTGTCCATGTGCGGGTAATGGTTCCTTCACCCAGACATGCACCCGGTGCAAATATCTCATTAAATGTATATGCTATTTCCGTTGGGACTGGTAGTGAAAAGTTTTGATTCACATTTAACAAACCTGGCGAAGCCGACAATGGACCCGTCCATGTGAAATCAGGGTAGTCCGTGCCTGTACCCGTTAGCTGGAGGGATTGGCCAATCGGTTCCCCTCCAGTTTCTGAAACGCCAATATTAATCGACAACATTCCGGCTGCCGGACCATCTATTGCCAGGAAAGCGCCTTCGTAACTGAGGAAATACAACACCGTCGCACCCTGTACAAGTGCTATGCCATCAGGGGAGCCATTTTGAATGCCATTGACCGGATAAAAGAAGGCAAGGGCACCGGTGCCGTTTCCTTCATCAGGTATGGTCCCTATTAATGGCATCGTGCCATATACCAAACCATTGGCACCATTATATAAAACCAGGCTATAGCCTGTCAAATTCACTCCTGCTGCTCCGGCAATTTCAATAAATTCATTTACATCATTGCCTGTGTTGTCGTAATGTATTTCATTTATAAATAACACCTCAGCTCCCATTCCGCCATCGGTACAATTGTCCGTTGCTGTAAGTACTAATGCATCAGGCACCATATCACAGGAAACCGTAAGGTCCTGAGGAAGTGGGTTTTGATCCCATACAGGAGGTGTTGTATCTGATACGGTGATGGTTTGGGTATGCGTAATCGCATTGCTGCAATTATCTGTTGCGATCCAGGTACGTGTAAGCGTATAGTTGTGAGGACAATTGCCATCATCTCTGTCTTCATTGAAACTGATGGTAACATTCGCGTCACAATTGTCATCAGCCGTGAGGACTGCTGCGGCAGGTACATTATCACATTCCACACTTATATCGCCAGGGAGTATGGAGGACCAAACTGGAGGTGTGGTATCGATAACGACGATAACCTGAGTATGGGTAATGGCATTCGAACATGCATCGGTGGCGGTCCATGTGCGTGTAATGGTATAACTATCCGTACATGCACCGGGAGAAATAACCTCATTCAAGACGACATTCACGGCTGGGCCGCCAGAGGGAGCCTCCAGTGTTTGGTTGGAATTTAATGAACCCGGGCTTTGAGGCAAAGGCGCATTCCATACAAAATCAGAATAGTCCGATCCTGTACCGGTAAGCTGGAGGGAATTGCCAATAGGTTCGGCTCCCGTTTCAAGCACTCCAATACCTGTCGACATCATGCCATTTGCAGGGCCATTCGTCGCTATAAACGTTCCTTCGTAGGATAGAAACTGCATGACATTATTTCCAGGATCCACGAGGGCGAGTCCATCAGGCGCCCCATTTTGGATACCCACAAACGTGAACGATCGGGCACCCGTCATATTTCCTTCATCGTCAATAACACCACTTAGATTGGTCGTGCCATAGCTTGCGCCATTCGATCCATTGTACCATACAATGGAATAACCCGTAAGATCCAGTCCTGCTGTGCCTGCCACTTCGACGAATTCATTGACATCCGCACCAACATTATCATAGTGCAATTCATTAATGAATAAGACAATTCCTCCGGCACCTCCGGCACAATTATCCGAGGCTTCCAGGTCAGCAGCAACAGGAACAGCGTCGCATTCCACAGTCACATTTTGCGGCAATGGTGTCGTTATCCACACCGGTGGCACTGTGTCAATGACGGTAATAAGTTGGTCACATTCATCAAAATTGCCGGATGCATCCTCTGCCCGCCAGGTGCGGGTGATTGTACCTGTTGTGCCCCCACAACTCGTGAGATCTTCAACATCATCAAAGGTGATTGCCGGATCAGCATCACAATCATCATTGGCTGTAGCCATACCTGTATCTGCGGGATCTGTCGAATCATCGCACTCAACAGTGACATCATCCGGGCATGTGATAACCGGATCAATATTATCTACCCCATCCAGTATCATTACACTCAGTGTATCGGTACATCCATTATTATCTGTAAGTGTGACGGAATACAATCCGGCCGATAAGCCACTCCGGTCTTCGCCATTATTCACTCCGGGAAGATCAGCCCAGTCAAATGTAAATGGAGCGGTTCCTCCTGCCACGCTGATATCTATACTTCCATCATTCCCTCCAGGACATATAACGTCTACATGTGTTTCTGACAATGCAGGGGAATCGTTCACGGTAACATCCAGCGAAACCGAACTAATACAGCCTGGATGCGATGCATCGGGGTCATTATCCGTAGCATCAAAGACATAAAGAACCGTATAAACACCCGGTGTGGCAAGATCAAATTCCGTCACTGGCCCCATAGCATCGACGAAAAACTCACCAACACCATTGGCAGGTCCGCCACCACCGCCTAATACGGCATTCCCCATGAGCGTGACAGCAGGGTCACCCTCACAGTATTCCGAATTCAGACCATTGATGGACACCACAGGGTAATAACATAAATTGGAGATATTCAATACAAAAGGATTGCCAGGGTCATCCTCACTGATGAGGAGCGTATACCCAATAGCGTCCGTATGGTCAAAAGTCAAGACATACATCCCTGATCCTGGAGGTGTTTCGGGAATAACGTCGCCAATATTGACACCAATCAACCCGGTAGACCCGTTCGCTACCACAAGCGTCACGCCAGACAGTCCGTTTATAGTCACCTCTTCGCCAAAGGTTCCGTCCTGCATGTTGGGAGAGGCGTCATTGTTACAGCTACACGGATCGGTTATATCAAATGTATATCCTACTGCGTCATCATTTAATATGCTTCCGTCCGCAGTAGCCGTGCCTATTGTCGCATTCATCGGATTCGATATCGTCACCGTGAACCCTTCATCCGATTCTACATCCACGTCGCCGCTTACGTTGACCGTGATATCCTTCGTCGATTCATTGATCGCAAAATTCACGGTACCCGATGGCAACACGCCTCCGAAGTCCGTTGCATTTGCCGGGTTGCCGCCGCTGCCGGTCACAGCCCAATCGGCCGATGATGCTGCCGACAGATCGCCTGATCGAGTGGCGGTAAACGTAAAGGCTGTATTGCCCGCGTTTCCTTCATTTTTTACTGCGTCATTGGCCGTGATAGAAATCTCCGGCACAGGAGGCGGAGCAAAGGTTGCTTCTATTGAAATATCATCCAGTCCGAATTCATCCCTCGACCCACTGCCTCCATTATCGGCACCGCTCCAGCGAATGTAATAAAATGCTCCCGGGGCAATAGAAAGTCCGGTTATGGTTGTACTCCGAGAAGGAGCGGAACCTACCAAAACCCATCCGCTTGCATCTGCTGCTACCGGTGAGGCAAAGTCCAATGCAGGAATCGGCGTGTAGGTCACATGATCCGATGAATATGAAAAATTAAAGGTATTCGACCTGGGCTGATCGTTGCGGTTATAAATATTATAGGAAATAGTGAATTGGGTAATATTCGTTGTCCCGGTATTCTCAATCCGAAGGGAAATTGTCCCTGGCGCCCAATCGGAACCTCCTGGCTGGATCATCAGGCAGGGATTGCTTGCTGATTGTGGGGCTCCGGTGAATGCATAAATACCGCCTGTTGCTTGGGCAGTGGACACTGCACCCCGTGCATAATCACCGGTGGTCATCGTACCTCCAAAAGTAAGGGCCCCATCACTCCAACCCGTCACCGCCCAGGCGTTGGAGTTGAGTCTGCCTGCAACAACAGGATTTGGCGAAAAACCGACCCCCAAAAAAGCTGTACTTGGATTCGTACCAACAGATGCGGGCATGCTATTGCTGAAATTTAACGTGGCCGTATTAGTCCCATTGGACAACTGAACTTGAGCCGAAACTGGCAATAAGCCAAAAACAACTAACACAACTATCGCGAAAAAATAACGCCAAATAATCCTTCTGGTACTTCCAGATATTGATAATTTTTTCATGGGACCTCAATTTCATCAAACACTATATCCCAATAGCATTTGCTATTAGGTCACCGACCCCAAATAGGGAAGGTAATGATTGGGGAAATCGATTTTAGGGAAAAATGCTGGCTCTCATACACAAACCAAGAGTGCAAATATCAGTGTTTTATGGTGTTGAACCAAGTGTTTTACAAAAAATTAATCTTTCAATTTCATGACTTTGAGAGGATTAAATAAAATATATATACAATATTTACCACACATAAGTAATTATACATAAATGCATTTGGGTGAAATTAGGTGAAATATCCACCGGCATAAGCTTAAGTTGCCACAACCTTTCTCAAGAAAATAATACATGCTGCATTGATCTGGCCTGTAGATTATGGTTAAAGAGATTGATGAATGGAAAAAATATATTCCTCGTTTACAATGAACAATGATCGTTGGAAGGTATTGGATCGCTGCTCCTTCCCTGGCCGTACCACCATCAAGGATCAGCAATAATGTGCACCATCGATTCCCAAAACCAGGTTGCTGGATTATAACAAGAACAAACCATTGCCGCTGGTTAATGGCTCGTTAAATGCAGCCGGATATAGATGCTGAATAATTCACAAAATATTGATAGTCAATGCGTAACGTTAACTAAATCTTAAGAAAACGGTATGTGGATCGGTTTGCTTCCACAAGGGTCACAATAAATCGCTATTTTTACCGCTTAGAATGATGTCCATCCGATCTACAATATTAAATCAGAACCGTGAAACGAATTAAACTAAGCCTCATTCCCCTCTTTGCTGCCCTCCTTCTTACTGCTTCCAACGCTGAAGCGCAAAAGGTGGCATGTGTGGACATCAACCTCATCCTGGAAAGTATGGATGACTACAAAAGTGCACAAACCGAGTTAGACAAGATAGCTGCCAAGTGGAGGCAGGAAATCGAACAGGAATTTGACAAGGTAAAAGGTATGTACAACAAGTACCAGGCTGAGCAGGTACTCATGAGCGAAGAGATGCGCAAACAACGGGAAGAAGAGATCCTGACCAAGGAAAAAGATATCCGTGAAATACAGAAAGCTAAATTTGGCACTGAAGGTGAACTGTTCAAAAAACGCCAGGAACTTGTTCGTCCCGTCCAGGACAAAGTATATGGTGTCATTGAAGCGTATGCCAACGAACGTGGCTTTGATTTCATTTTTGACAAAAGCAGTTCCTCTGGTATTATCTTCGCCAGTGCCGCTTTCGACAAAACAGAAGACCTGCTCCAGCGACTCAAACGCAATTAAACCGATTTAGCTACTTTTGCCCCTTCAACACAGAACAACCAACAAACATCTATGAAGCAATTAATGATCACCATGGTGCTAAGCCTGCTGGTTTCCGGCGTTTTTGCCCAGAAGGTAGGATATATCAACTCCGCACAGGTCATGGGCCTGCTGCCTGAAGTCAAAGAAGCAAATAGCCAACTGGAAGTCTTCCAGAAACAATACGAAAGCCGGATCAAGACCATGGTCGAGGAATACCAGAAGAAAGGCATGGCGCTGCAACAACGGATTCAAGCCGGCGAGATAGCCCCTAAAATGCAGGAAGAAGAAATTGCCAAGCTCCAGGCCGAAGAGGAAATCATTGGTGGCATGGAACAGGAAATGCGCCAAAAGCTCGCAGAAAAACAAGAGTCCCTTGTTTCGCCTATCATAAAGAAAATGCAGGATGCCATTGATGTAGTGGCTTCAGAGGACGGACTTGTTTATGTTTTTGATGCCAGCCCTGGAAACGGTGTGCTCCTTTATGCAGATCCTACTATGGATGTCACCTCAAAAGTGATGGCCAAAATGGGCGTAGCCCCGCCTCCACCGCCACCTCCTAAAGTAGACTAAATTGAACCCGGCAAATCGACCGATTGGTATATTTGACAGCGGCATTGGCGGCCTTACGGTAGCCAATGCCGTTGTTCGTTTATTGCCTGATGAGCAGATCATCTATTTTGGCGACACCGCTCACATGCCCTATGGTGACAAATCCGCTGATGCGATACGCTATTACAGCCTTCAAATTGCTAAGTTCCTGCTGGAGCAAAATTGCAAGTTGATCATCGTTGCATGCAACAGTGCCTCATCAGCGGCGTATGATGTGCTACTGGACTTCTTCGACCATCGTTCGCTCTTCGTGAATGTCGTCGACCCGCTTGTCGAAAAAGTAGTCGCCAAAAGCCATCAAAAAGTAGGCGTCATCGCTACAAAAACCACCGTCCTTTCTGGCATCTATCCAGCGCGCTTACGCGATAAATCCCCGGGTATTGAGGTGCGTTCGCTGGCCACACCCCTGCTGGCACCTATGATAGAGGAGGGTTTTGTACACGATGCGATCAGCCGGTCTGTACTGGACACCTATCTAGGCGATCCTGTTCTGGATGGCATCGAAGCTTTGTTGCTGGCATGTACACATTACCCCCTGATCCGCAAGGAAATAGAGGATTGGTATCAGGGCCGTGTCGCCATTTACGACTCCACCGATGTGGTTGCTACGGCCGTGAAACAACGCTTGATGGATGCAGGTCTGTTACGCACGGAAGATCGGCCAACTCACCAGTTTTATGTTTCGGATTACACCCCTTCTTTTGAAGGAACTACCCGCCAATTTTACGGGGAATCAATCCACTTGGAGCACTACGGATTGTGGAAGTGATCTGCACCGGTGTTTTAAACAGTCAGCTCCTCTTTTCGAATTTTTGCCGCTGTCCCTCCTGTTCCGGATAGGTATGGAAGAACGGTCCAACGCCATCGATCAATATGGTGCATTTATATACCCAGTTGTTAATAAAATTCTGAACGTTCACTTACTTGAAGAACCTTGAAATAACGGATGTGTCGGCGGACAATCAGGACCCAAAATGACCGCTGGCTCTATACCTAACCAATTCTGGAGGATGGAGGCGTAAATGGATCTGAAATCTACCGAGTGGATTAGATTCTCTTCATCGAGATTTATCAGATCAGGGGAGGCATTGGCAAACCCGGGTTGTGACAGATGACCCTCATTCATGATCCAAAGGGCGTTGGCAGTCCCATGATCGGTGCCCCCGCTGCCATTTGCATCGACACGACGACCAAATTCGGAGAACGTCAGAATCAACGTGTCCTTTAAAAGATTGTTTTGCTTGAGGTCGGTCACCAGCGCCCGCACCGCATCCCCGTATTGACGAAGGAGCCTTTCATGCCGGTTTAGCTGATTGACATGTGTATCAAAGCCTGTCAGACTGGCATAATTTATTTGTGTGTCTTTGTCGGCGGTCAGCAATGCGTCAATGGTTTTTAGATCGCGGCCCAGTTGGGTTTGCGGATAATAAACCTTTGAGGAATGAGTACGGCTTTTTTCGACCAACCAGGCTGCAGACTCCTGAGTGCTGGCCAATGTTTGATACAAATAACTGACCATCTTCTCCTCATGGGCGTGTTGGTGTTTCGTCACGGCATCCAGAAAAGGACTTTTTGCAGCCCGCTTCAATGATTCCGGATTCCGTAGTGCAAATCCCTGTCGCAACTGGCCTTTCAAAGCAAGTGACAATGCATTGTCCACCTGAATCGCTTCGTGTGGCACGCCTTCATGCCGGTCGAGACAACGGCCCAGCTAACCGGTGGACAGATAATCTCTAGCAGAACTGCCCGTACGCCAGATATCCATCGAGCGGAAATGAGATAAATTCGGTTCTGGATAACCAACGCTGTTTAATATAGTCATCCACCCTAGTTTATAAATCGATTTCAAGCCTTCCAACGCAGGGTAAAAACCCATCTGGCCGGTGGCCTTCAAGAGCTCTTTTTGAGCAATAGACAGACGCCCTCTGGATCGGTAATACTGGTCATCAGTGTATGGAATGAACGTATTGAGTCCGTCATTACCACCCGTCAATTAAATGATGATCAGCTTCCGTTTACGTTCGCTTTGGGGCAATAAAAAGGATCCCTGCCTAAAGAGGTCAGGCACCGTCAGAGAGGCCCAAGCAAGGGATGAACGCCTGATAAAATCGCGTCTACGCATGGCGTACTGATTTAGGCAAGTTGATATTCGGGAAGACTACATATTCGGATGGCTGTTGCCAACATGCGTTCGGTAGGGTCACCAGGGGGAAGAAATGATTCCAACCATTCGAGATCACCTTCGTTTGACCCAGGTCATAAAAATTGAACGAGTAAGGATTTGGCACCAGTATAGGATTGACGCTCTAACATCGTCAATAGGGGTTTGGGATCAACATCGGGCTCTAGCTTACGAATCGTTTGCGGATCCTCGAGTGCCTGAGGATCTCCCGGCAGTTGAATATCCACCTCTGCCGCTTCAAAAAGGATCATGGGAAGCTGTAATCGCAACAGTAAGCGTTAATTATCAATCCAACCCTTAATGCCATTCCAACCGGCCACACTTGGCGAAAAAAATAAAACCTGGCCCAGTGCGGCCTGGCCCATCGCTAATGCCGTAGGGTCATCGAATGTGCCATGAAATGTTTTCAATAGTCCGGCAATTAATTCGACCGGGGATTTCACCCGATTTCCCACATTTTCAAGATCGTAAAACCAGTCACTCGAAAATATAGCTTTTAATAGACCCTTGATATCATAGCCGGATGTATAAAACGAATCGGCCAGAAGGGCTATTCGTTGTTCATTGGGCGTGTGATTGACAAAAAAGCGGTAAATCTTCCGCGTGATAAAAACGGATGTTTCCTTTCGGTCCATCACCATGCGGATGATGTCCTGGCCGTTTTAGTTTCCGGTTTGACCAAAAAACGTTTTCTGGCCGGTATCGTGGTCTTCTTCGTTGTAATTGAATTCTCCTTTAAAAGGCAGGCAGGCCCAACTGGTAAACGCTCTTGCTGCATCGCGAACATCCTTTTCGGTATAATTGCCTCTGCCGAGCGTAAAAAGCTCCATTAATTCCCTCGCGAAATTTTCGTTGGGTTTGTCCTTGTGGTTTTGCTGATTATTGAGGAATAAAATCATGGCGGGATCCGTCGCCATGGACATGGCCAAGTCAGAAAACCGACCTAATGCCTGTTGATGAATGGCATTAAGATACACTCTGGCCAGGCCCCCAAACAGGGTTTGAACGGCAAAATGGCCATGCCAAACAAAGGAGCCTACTCGGCCTTTTGACGCTGATTATCCTCCCTGTAAGGTGCAATAGGATCTTCTAATCGGGATACCCAATGCCTATTTAAGGTGTCAAAATAAGCATCTTTATTAGGGAATTCTATATAAGCGTCCCCCATCGTTTCCGGATACCACGGACTTAAATCTTCACCTTTTACCATTTTAGCAAAAAGCATTTCCTGTTTGGGAATTAATTCAGCCTCCGTCATTTTCCATGTTCTGAACACCTCATGATAGTAGGTGATGGAATCCGCTACCATGCGAAGTTGAATGCCAACTGCGACCCTTTTCTGTTTTAAACTGGGCGCTACACGGCTTACCAATAAATAGATATCGTTGGCTCCTTCCTTCTGATAGATCCGGTCTATGGCATGAATCGCCAATGCTTTTTGATAATGGTCATCCCATTCCGTATTAAAGCGTGTAAGGACCGAGGCTTTGTCGGGCATTTTACCCACATAACGGATGATCGCCTGCAAAATAGCCTGTTCCTTTTCAGCGTCAGGTTTTGTGCCTGGCAAGGTCTCCGGAGCGGATTGCGAACATGACAAAATAAATAAAGAAATTAACAGGAGGAGGAGGTTTTTCATAATTACGCTAAAACTAATTAAAAATGCTTCAATTCAAACGGAACGATGTATGTCCCAAAGCACTAAAAAAAAGACTTGCTCCTGAGGTAGGAGCAAGTCTTTATATACTGAAAAGTGGAAATTAATACACTTTAAGAACTGGGTTAAATTCAGCCCAGGTGTTTGTCCAGTCGGTAGCACCGAAAGCACCACGATAGGTAACCGTCTTATTAAAGAATGTTGAGCGGTTTGCTTCATTGAATTTCGCATTCGCGAAAGAAGCACCCGTCAGTGCCGTACCAGCTGAAACCGTAAAATTAGGGTCGTTTGGATACTGATCTGTGAGGCGTGAACCGAAGAACCAATCAGGGTTGATACCAAGGGCAATATGCTTTGCATCATCCGCAGGTCCATCAATTGTTGTGTTGGCATTGGCCAACCAATAAGCTGAAACGTCGCCGACAACAACACCCGTTCCTGCATTGTAGGCAGCAGAAGCAGTAGGAGCAACCATTAGATTGTTTTCTACCACACCAACATTACCCTGATACTGAGCCAAAACAGAAGGCTGATTAAAACGGATTCCTCTTGGAAAGCCGGCAAATACAGAGTTTGTAATGGAAACAGCCGTACGACGACGAAGATCCAGGCTATGACCAAAGTTGCCATTTGAAGCAGTCGCACCGGATTTGATTGGACCGAGTACCGTTACGTTTGAGAATGTACACGTCGTGTAAGGCGTTACATCGTTATCATTTGGTCCGTTATCACACTCGAATCCGTTTGACTGTGACTGATCAGCAAATCCAGGGTAGCGAAGGGCAAGTGCAAATTGTACGTTACCGCTAAAGCCATAATCAACGTCAAAATCATCATCCCATGAAGCAAAGGATACCAGATATTTGCCGTTGACAGCACCACCAAAGAATTCGAAGCCATCATCTCCGCCAAAGGAAACCTGTGCGTATTCCAAGGTTGTACCGCGGCCTACACCACCCAAGGTGATCGAATTGGTTTCATTGTTTGGCGTCAGTTCAATACCAGCAAATTCTACACGTACATATCTCAATGTACCTGAAGATTGACCATCAGACGCACCATTTTGGAACGTACCAAAAAGCACTGCAGGTGTTACACCTTCGATACTTGGATCTGGTTGATTTACGTTGGCAGCACCGAGGATGATTAAGCCACCCCAGTCACCACGGTCGCGAATACCAACGGCTTGATTTGACGTGAAAACGATTGGCTTGTCGACCGTACCATTAGCTTCCAATTTACCGCCTTTGTCTATAACAAGAACGGCACGGGTTACTTTGTCACCAAAGATAATGGTACCAGGTTCGACGGTCAGTGTCTGCCCATTGCGCACAAATACTTGTCCTCTGAGCAAATACTTTTTGGTAGCAACAAGTGTTTGAGTAGCTAAATCACCTGTTAGTTCAGTGTATGTGGTAACCGGATCATCGTCATCTTTTTCGTCCTTTGTACAAGAGACAACGACCATCAGGCCCATCAGTAGAAATAAGGTTAGAAACTTTTTCATGATTACTTAAAATTAAATGGTTTTACTTGTTTAAATCGTATGAGAAGGTTAGACTCACGAGTTGACCCCGGCGAAGGGTAAAGATGGGATGGTCATTGTTCATGTCAATTTTTTCATCCCTGTTGGAATCCTGAAAGAAACGGAATGGTGCATCCAATAAGTTCTGAATACCAAGTTTATAAGATGTGCGTTTACCAAATCGCTTGGTAATTGTAAAGTCCATGCTATTGCGCGACAATTCATAAATGGTTGGAAACAATACATCACCTACGGAATAAATCCTGTTGCCGAATATGTTGTAAACAAGACTGCCACTAAGGCCATACGCCTGGTGATCATAAAATACGGCCGCATTAATAATGTAAGGCGATTGTCCCTGTAGTGCACGAAGACGACTTTGAGCGACTGCCGTTGAACCAAGATCAACTTCTGACCAGATTACGGATGCATTGGTGCTTATTGAAAACCGGTCCAAAACACTGCTATTGGTCATTCCTTTTAGCGACTTGCGAAACTCTACTTCCAAACCATAATTCTGAGCGTAATCTGCATTAATAAAGGTGAAACTTGGCTGCTCGGTAGTAATGATGGTTTTGTTTTCAATTGGATCATTGAAGTACTTGTAAAAACCACCGATATTAAATGTTTCACCGGGACGCATATAGATTTCGTAGCGCAGATCAAGATTGTCAATCGTCGCTTGTTTCAGATTAGGGTTGCCAAATCGGCCTGCCTCCATTTTATAATCATAAAAAAGGAACGGTGCCAACTCGCGGAATTCAGGACGATTTACTGTACGGCTATAGGCCAGGCGAATTACAGACTGATCGTTAATGTTAAATCCTGAATTGATAAAGGGCAAGACTGATAATACAGGATTTTCTACTGTGACTTCACTAAAATCATCCCGGCTGTTCATTTTCTGCACATTGTATTCTGTGCGCACACCCGTCGAAACATCAAAGCGACCTAATGGCAAATCAGTGCTAATGTAGCCGGCACCCAGCAAATTACTTGCCGTATAGGAATCAATAGGACGAGTTCCTTCTTCAATGACCAACCCATCCGTGGTTTTAATATTTTCATTGCTAAAAATCTCATCCAGTGGCAAACGGGATATCTGTTCGCCAATTGTTGGATTAAAGAATCCCGGATAGAGATAAGAGAAGTAACGTGAAGAGAAATCACGGTAGCGATAGTCGGCATAATAACCGGCTTTCAGATTGGATTTTTTCTGATTAAATCCGGCAAACGACCAAGTATAATCCAGCCCATTATTGACTGAATATTCAAACAGATTGCCATAATACCTACCTGTTTCAAACAAGTTGGAGGATGGAGGAAGCTGCATGGTAAAAGGCTGATCCGATTGATCTTTTGGACGATAGGTACGGAAACGGCGCAGGTCCGGTTCTGCCTCACGCAGGAAACTGCCGCCAACAACCCAACGAATAGAACTACGCTCACTGAGTTCATGATTCCCTTCCATTTGGCCGGTATAAATCGAACGGCTGCGGTATCCAAGCAGGTAGTTACTCAGATTGTCGTTAGGGCGCTGGATGAAGTCAAAACCTTTTCTTAGAATGGTTTCATTTTCACCAATCTGATTATACAGGTTTTTGAAGGTAATATTGGACTTATCACTTAACCGAAGACGCCAGTTGGATAAAACACTTATCCGGTTCTGTTTTTCATACGATTGATCATCGTATTGGAAACGGGGAATAATAGGTTGTGATTGATCGACCCATTCAAAGTACCTGTTAAAATCCCTTGTAAACTGCTGGTAGCTGGTGCTGTAATTAACACTATTAATTGCGGACAATTTCCGTCCGCCTATAGTCATGTTTCTGCCAAAGCTGAGGCCGATCGTATAGTCGGGCGTAGCCATTCCTTTCGAAGCCACAAAATTATTAGGTAGCGTATGTGCTGCTGCTCTGCGGATGTCTGCATTACGGGCGGATGACTGTAACTTTTTAGAAGAGGGGAAGTCTCCGGGAAGTTGGCGATAGCCATTGTCAAAGCCAAGAAAATCCGTTTGTGATCCTTCGCTCTGATAGTATTCCTGTCCTGTTGTACCTGCGCGATATCCAATTCCCAGGTTGATTTTGAAAAAATTGTCACCTACATGATCAACGGTGTAAAGCTTCATGACACCACCAGCAAAATCACCGGGAAGATCTGCGGAACCTGATTTATAGACCATGAGTCGATCCAGTGCACTGCTCGATATGAGATCGAACGAAAATGTGCGTTTATCAACTTCCGTACTTGGAGCCACCACGTTATTAATCATCACATTGTTGTAGCGCTCGCTCAAACCGCGAACCATCACAAAGCGATTTTCCACTATAGTGACACCCGGGATACGCTGCATGATTTGGGCCGCATTGTTATCCTGTGATTTGACGATCTGCTGGTTGGATACACCGCTCACCACCTGTTTGGCCTGTTTGATTTCAAGCAGTACGGCTTCTACCGTGTTGTTCTGGCGGTAATCGACTACTGTTATTTCTTCAAAAACTATGGAATTGGCCGAAAGGAGAATATCAAGGTCGAGCTTTTCATCCGCTACCACTTCTACATCTGTAATGGTCGTGTTGTTGTATCCAATATAGGAAACCACAACAGTGTGTTTTCCTGGTGCCACATCGCGAATGATATAATTGCCATCATAATCGGTGAACGTTCCAATACCTGAGCCCTCAATGCTAATTGTAGCCCCAATGAGGGTCTCCTTGTTATCTTTGTCTATGACCGTTCCAGCAATGGAACCTGCCTGAGCATGAATAATGCTGAATGTAAATAGGAAACTAAAGGCCAATACGGCCATTGAATACTTGATCATTTCAGTCGGTTAATCATTTGATGGTGCAAAGGTCACGTGGCAATGTTAACTGAGCGTTAAGTCCTCGTTAAGTAATCATATAAAATGGAGGAAGGAGAAGTGGCGAAGGAGAGCCAATGTCAATAAATACTAGGGTTTTGAATGATGAGGTTTGATTCAATTGGATCCCAAGGTTAATGCCGTGGGCTGGAGGATAATAGGGGTAGGTACTCATTGAAACATAAAGGACTGGAGGGAAAAAGCATTGGATAAAGAGCATCCTGCATAGTAGGTACTCATTGAAACATAAAGGACTGGAGGGAGAAAACCGTTGAAACGGTTTGTATTCTTCTGGCATTGGATCCCACGGCTAATGCCGTGGGCTGGAGGATAATAGGGGTAGGTACTCATTGAAACATATGGACTGGAGGACGCGGCGGTTTCTGGCGGCTGGGAACATCATGACATGCGTAGTGCAAGCGAAGCATCGTCTTGAGCGCCTGGTACTAAGCTCTCGAGAAGATCGTCGAGGCGATGCGCAGGGTGGTGGCGCGCGCCATCAGCGCCGTCTCCAGGAGATGCGTGCACTCTGCAACTACGCCGTCGAGGCGCGTGGGGACGGTGGCGTCGAGCGCGACGACCACGCGGTCCCGCCACTCGGTCCCGCCGGCGCCCGGCTCCGCGAACGCCTCGATGAGCCCGGCGAGCGCCTCCCCGAGGACGGCGACCCCGCCCAGGGCCACCTCGCC
>JBBQMA010000003.1:0-24581 GCA_038328415.1 Chitinophagales bacterium
TTACCTCGATTAAATTATTCCTTCTCTAAGCAGATCGTGCAGATGGATCATGCCGAGATATTCGGTACCCCGACAAACAGGCAACTGGGTGATATTAAAATTTCGCATTATTTCCAGGGCTTTCACCGCCATTTCATCTGGTTGGACGGTTTGTGGGTTGGGTGTCATGATATCCAAAGCGCGGATAGCGGAAGTGTCGGCAGTGCGCTCGAGCATACGGCGAAGGTCCCCGTCTGTAATTATGCCAAGAATCTGATTCGATTCATTGACGACAATGGCAGCGCCAAGGCGCCTGGATGTCATTTCTAAAATAGTCTCTCTTAAGGAAGCTTGGCTGAGAACAACTGGCCGTTCATTAAGTGGATATAAATCGGAGACCCTGAGGTATAGTTGTTTACCAAGTGCACCTCCGGGATGATAACGGGCGAAATCCATGGGCGAAAATCCCCGCATTGCCAGGAGTGAAGTGGCTATGGCATCGCCCAGGGCCATTTGTACAGTAGTGCTTGTTGTTGGGGCCAAATTATTCGGGTCCGCTTCCTGACTGATGGGTGTCAACAGGACAACATCGGCCTGTTTAGCCAGGAAACTATCCGGATTACTGACCATACCGATGAGCATTTGGACCCGATGCTTTAATAGAGGAACAAGCACTTTAATTTCAGGAGTTTCACCGCTTTTGGAAAGGCAAAGCACCATATCTTCTGGTCGTATCATCCCCAAATCGCCATGTATGGCATCTGCAGCATGCATAAAAAGGGAAGGGGTACCAGTACTGTTTAGCGTGGCGACAATTTTCTGTGCAACGATGGCGCTTTTACCAATCCCTGTAATGACGAGCCGGCCTTTCATTTTTAATAGTGCTTCAACTGCCAAGGCTAAGGGCTTGCCCAGGTTGGCGCCCAGTTCGAGGAGGGCGTTGGCTTCAATAGCAATCGTTTTTTTTGCCGTATCTAGGATTCGGGCTTCCATTTCCAGGTCCATTTCATTAATTTTGGACTCCTTTTTGAGTAGGGTATACCACGAAGGAGGTATTAACAGTTTATTTGAAAATTATCTCGCAATTCAGGCCCTTTGGGCTGTACCTTCTTCGTATATTGTACGAGTATTGAAGGACCACCCAACATGGTTCAAAAATACGCTTTAATTGGCTTAACCGACTATGTTAACGACACAACAACCTTTACTGGAGGCTCTCCAACAACATTTTGGATTTAATAAGTTCAAAGGGGATCAAGAGACTATAATACAAACTCTGATGGATGGGTATGACACATTTGTGATCATGCCTACTGGTGGTGGTAAGTCCATGTGCTACCAATTGCCGGCTCTCATGTTGCCCGGCACAGCCATAATTATCAGCCCACTTATTGCACTGATGAAAAATCAGGTTGATGCCATAAGGGGATATAGCCAGGAAAATACAGTTGCTCACTTTCTAAACTCATCGCTCAGTAAAATACAGATGCGTGAGGTAAAGGCGGATATCTCTGCTGGAAAGACGAAGATGGTATACGTAGCACCGGAAACGTTGACCAAAGAAGAAAATATCGAGTTTCTCAAATCGGTCCAGATTTCCTTTGTCGCAGTGGATGAAGCGCATTGCATCTCTGAGTGGGGGCATGATTTCAGGCCTGAATATCGAAGGATCAGGACGATGATTGAAGAAATTGATGACAATATTCCAATTATTGCACTCACCGCTACGGCTACCCCCAAGGTACGATCCGATATTATTAAAAACCTTGACCTGAAAGGCGAGCGGACATTTATATCTTCCTTCAACAGGCACAACCTGTATTATGAAATTCGGCCAAAGGGTAAAAAAGAGCAGACCACACGCCAGATTATCGAGATCATAAAGGGGATGAAGGGCAAGTCGGGCATCATTTATGTTCAAAGCCGAAAAACGGCTGAAGATCTGGCCCAAATGCTAGCCGTGAATAATATAAAGGCGCTTCCCTATCACGCAGGTCTTGATGCCAAGTTGCGGAGTCAAACACAGGATGCTTTTCTCATGGAAAAGATTGATGTCATTGTGGCCACCATTGCATTCGGGATGGGAATTGACAAGCCTGATGTCCGTTTTGTTATCCATTACGATATTCCTAAGAGTATTGAAAACTACTATCAGGAAACAGGGCGTGCGGGCAGAGATGGTTTAGAGGGTCGTTGTGTTACCTTCTATGCACACCAGGATATGCTCCGGCTTGAGAAGTTCCTCAGAGACAAACCGGTTGCAGAAAGAGAAATGGGTGCTCAGCTTATGCAGGAGATGGTAGGCTATGTTGAGACCAGCGCTTGTCGCAGAAAATTTTTGCTACATTACTTTGGAGAATTTTATGCAACGGAGGAATGTGGCAAAATGTGCGATAACTGCCGTCACCCCAAGGACAAAATTGACGTCGGTTCCGATCTGCAAATCACATTGGCCAGTGTCCAGGCCATTAAAGAAAACCATGGCATCAAGACTGTGATCGACTTTATATTGGGGCAGCCTACCAAAGAGATGAACGATTTTGGTTTTACAACCTACCCACTCTTTGGAAAAGGTGTTCACAAGGAGGAAGATTATTGGCACTCCGTTTTAAGAAATGCCCTTCTGGAGGACTTTATATATAAGGATATCGAGAAGTATGGTCTGATTAAACTACGTACAAAAGGTAAACAGTTTATCAAATCCGGTGGGTCTTTCCCAATGGCCCTCAATCATGACTTTGATAAAGAAGTAGCTGCTGATTGGGAAGATACTTCTGGCAAAACGGCAGTATTAGACGAGAGCCTGCTGCAAATGCTTAAGGATTTACGTCGCGGGCAAGCAAAAAAGCTTGACGTTCCGCCTTACGTTATTTTTCAGGACCCATCTCTGGAGGATATGGCAACCCAATATCCTTTCACCATGGAGGATATGATCAAGGTTTCAGGGGTAAGCCTGGGGAAGGCGCAGCGATATGCGAAACCCTTCCTGGAGTTGATCATGAAGTATGTTGAAGAAAACGAGATTGAACGTCCTACGGATATTCTTTTCAAGACGGTAGCAAATAAATCCCGAATAAAAGTGAATATCATTCAGGGTATAGATCGCAAGTTACCCTTGCACGAGATTGCCAAAGGGAACGAACTGACCATGGATGATTTGTTGGATGAATTGGACGCCATTGTTGCCTCTGGTACGCGTGTCAATCTAGACTATTATATCGAAGACACCATTGATGAGCCAGTGAGGGAAGAGATTTATGATTTTTTCATGGAGGCCGACTCTGATGCCATGGACCTTGCCTATAAGGAATTAAAGGATGGTGATATTACCTATGACGAGATTCGCTTGATTCGTATCAAGTTTCTCTCCGAAATGGCAAACTAAGTCACTATGAATGTATTGATTCTCAATGGTCCGAATCTTAATCTTACAGGCACCAGAGAACCGGATATTTATGGTACCTCGTCCTTTGAGGTATTCGTACCTGCATTAAAGGAGATGTTCGCCGCTCATCAAATTGATTATCGGCAAAGTAATCACGAAGGCGAATTGATAGATTGGCTTCAACAGGCGGCTCTACAAGGCTTCCATGCCGTAATTATTAATCCTGGCGCTTTGTCGCACACATCTTATGCGTTGGCCGATACGTTATCAGGTCTTCAACTGCCTGTCATTGAGGTACATATAAGTAATATTCAAGCTAGGGAGGAATTTAGGTGGCGTACCTTGACCGGCGCACATTGTAAAGGTGTGATCAGTGGACTTGGGCTAAAAGGCTACGAACTTGCGGTATGCGCATTGATTGATGGCTAAGAGATAGGCGCTCAATCGTTATTGGACAAAACCGATTCGCCCATACACTTTGTTATAATCTTGCGGGTAGCAGCGAATATCCTTTCATAATTATTGTCTTCGGCTTTTCCGGTATAGGTGAGCATGATGCGTACGGCTACCTGGTCTTTTGTCAATTGGTCAAGGAGAGGCTGACGGGTAAGTCGCCATGCTTCCCGCATTCGGCGGCGGATAAGGTTTCTGTCAACTGCTTTTCGGAATTTGCGCTTTGGAACAGCAAAAACAACCTGCAGCGTTGCAATATCCGTCAATTGTTCTGACAGGATATGAATCCGCAGAGGGTACATAAAGTAGGAACGACCTTCTGTAAATAAGATGTCGATTACTTTGCGACTTTTCAGTCGCTCTATTGACGGGAAACGTAAGCTAATACTCAAAATTTAGTCTGGAACAGACCAGCTATCCTCATTTTACGTGCTTATCATCGGAAACCGTCAGTTTGTGACGGCCCTGAGCACGGCGACGAGCAAGAACCCTGCGGCCGTTCTTGGTAGCCATCCGTGAGCGGAAGCCATGTTTGTTGGCGCGCTTTCTTTTTGACGGTTGGTAGGTCCTTTTCATCTTCGGCGAATCTTGTAGAAATAGTTTTCAAAAATGCGAATGCAAAGGTAATGAGATTATTGCAAACGTCCTACACCTTATAAGGATTTATATTGCTTAATCTTGGAAATCCTTTGGTGAAGGCATAAAATAAAGGAATCATTGGCTCCCATTTCGGTTGAAGATGGTCGATTTTCTTCTATTTCGTTGCTAATAAGTGCGCATTCATTAATGCTGCCCGGTTCGCAAAAGTTGGTTGCCTGGAACTATTCCTTTCTGTATAAACACGTTTGGTGGGACTTGGAGCCAAGTGTTAAGGTAGTTATCCGTTCATCGAGGAAAGGAATTCCTCATTACTAACGGTACCATTCATATACTTTTGCAAAAACTCCATGGCTTCGTCCGGACGCATATCAGAAAGTTGATTTCTAAGGATAAACATGCGATGTAAAGTCTCCTTGTCAAGAAGTAGATCCTCCCGACGTGTACTGGATTTGGTGAGATCAATGGCCGGATATAGCCGCTTGTTCGCCAAGGTGCGGTCAAGCTGCAATTCCATATTTCCCGTGCCTTTGAACTCTTCAAAAATCACGCCGTCCATTTTACTTCCTGTATCAATGAGTGCGGTAGCCAAAATGGTCAATGATCCACCATCTTCAATATTCCTGGCTGCACCAAAGAATTTTTTCGGTTTATGCAGGGCATTAGCTTCAACACCACCTGATAACACCTTGCCACTGGCCGGGGCAACGGTATTGTATGCTCTTGCAAGACGGGTAATGGAATCCAATAGAATAACAACATCGTAGCCGCATTCTACCAGGCGCTTTGCTTTTTCCAGCACAATACCAGCAACCCGAACGTGATTATCTGCGGGATCGTCAAATGTAGAGGAAACCACCTCAGCCCTTACCGAACGTTTCATGTCTGTTACTTCTTCAGGACGCTCGTCGATCAGAAGTACGATGAGATAACACTCGGGGTGGTTTTTGGCTATGGCATTGGCGACATCCTTTAATAAAAATGTTTTACCCGTTTTGGGTTGGGCCACAATGAGTCCACGTTGACCTTTGCCGATTGGGGTAAACAAATCAATGAGTCGATTGCCATAATCTTTACCGGTAGCTGATGTGCTTAGATTAAACTTTTCAGTAGGGAAAAGCGGCGTCAGGTAATCAAAAGGCACACGGTCGCGCACTTTTTCAGTTTGCAAGCCATTAATGCTGTCCAATTTCAACAAGGCAAAATATTTTTCCCCTTCTTTCGGTGGTCTAATCGGTCCAATTACAGTATCGCCGGTTTTTAAACCAAACAGTTTGACTTGAGAGGGAGAAACATATATATCATCAGGAGAAGACAAATAGTTATAGTCGCTGGATCTTAAAAAACCATAGCCGTCGGGCATCATTTCCAGGACACCTTCACCCTGAACCATGCCGTCAATATCGATATTGAAATCACTGGTTTTAACAGGTTTTGTATCTGTTAATTCGGCAGTATAATCATCACCAGCTGCAACCCGGGGTGGTTTGTTTTCCCTGTCCCTAGGGTCACGATCTCTGCTTTCCCGGTCTCTAGGGTCACGATCTCTTGTATCCCGGTCTCTATCTCGAGGGTCGCGCTGTGCTTCCTTGCTGCCGCCATCACGTGGATCGCGTGATGTATCACGATCCCTGTCACGCGTATCACGCTGGGTGGTATCGCGCTCCCTGTCACGCGGGTCACGTGAGGTATCTCTTTCCCTGTCCCGCGGGTCACGTGTGGTGTCTCGCTCCCGATCACGCGGATCACGCTGCGAGTCCCGACCTCCATCACGAGGGTCACGATTTACATCACGGTCGCGGTCACGAGGGTCACGCTGTGAATCCCGACCTCCATCACGAGGGTCACGATTTACATCGCGGTCGCGAGGGTCACGTTGCGAATCCCGGCCTCCATCACGAGGGTCACGATTTGTGTCGCGGTCGCGGTCACGTGTGTCTCGTTGTGGATCACGTTCTTTATCCCTTGGATCACGCTGTGGATCACGGCTTTTATTGCGTCCATCTACTTCTTTAGGCTCCCGATCGCGAATATCTCTTTCGGTTTTCAGGGGGATGTTTTTATCACGATCAATCCGCTCTGGATTTTGCTGATCGGAAGAAGTGCGATCTTGATCCCTGATTTTCAAATCAGGCGTTCCTTTTAATTTTAAGTCAGGTTGTCTTCGTCCACGCTGGGTACCCGGCTCCTGTTCCTTACCGGAATCATTTTGATGGTCTGTATTGTCGGGAGCAACCGGAAGTGCTTGGTTTTTTAAAGAGCGCTGGACTGGAGGGTTTTTGATTGGAAGATTTTTCCCTTGTTCCTTGGCGACACCTTTAGTATCCGTTTTCTGCGTATTAATTTCCGATTGACCTTCAATTGTCAATTCGGGTGAATCCGGTTTTTTGGAAGTGCGACCTGTAGGTTTACGGACACGGCCTTCCTCAACCTCCTCGACCTCCATTGGGCCCGTAGCAGTGCTGCCAGCACCACGCACTGGGACAGCAGAGATGGCCTGTTGATCCAGAATCTTGTAGATCAACTCCTGCTTGGTAAGTCTTTTGAAACCTTTTAGGTCCAGTTTTTCGGCAATGTCACGCAAGTCATTGACGAGCATGTCGTTCAACTGCAATATATCGTACATAGGTAGGACGATGTGCTAATGATTGGAAATAAATAAATAAGTTGGTAATATGTCTGTTAGCCTGTAGCAAATGGAATAAAGGGTACCGATCTTCTTAAATCAAACCCGCAGATGTATTCGGTAAAAGCGGTCCAGAAATAGCGTGGCTTTTGTCCAGCAGTGCAAAGGTAACAAAGTTTTTATTCATCACGCGTTATCTTTGCCAAAATTTACTCGAACAGGGCAAGCCGCACCAATTTAAGTTTATGCTTACTACTCAAATTATAAGACAAGAGAAGGATCGTGTCATCGATGGCTTGCGCAAGCGTCACTTCGGCGATATTCAAATTATAGATCGCATTCTGGGTTTGGACGAGCAAAGAAGGAAGTCCCAGGCTGAAACAGATCAGGCTCAGTCTGAAATAAATCAGATCTCCAATCAGATTGGCGACTTGTTCAAGGCAGGTAAACATCAGGATGCCAGTACGTTGAAAGAAAAAGTTGCCGCGATTAAAGAAGGTCAGTCCGTTTTGTTCAAAGAGCAGGAATCCATTGAATTGGCTCTTGAAGAACTGCTGATCAGTGTGCCAAATATCCCGCATCATTCTGTACCCAATGGCAAGACGCCGGAGGAGAATGAAGTCTATCAACCATGGGATAAACCTATGCCTGACCTACCCTCGGATGCCAAACCTCACTGGGAACTTGCTGAGATTTATAAAATTATTGATTTCCCACTTGGCGTCAAACTCACCGGGGCTGGCTTTCCTGTCTATCGGGGCAAAGGGGCTATTTTACAACGGGCCCTGGTCAATTTTTTTCTTGAGGAGGCCAGAATTGCCGGTTTTGAAGAAATTCAACCCCCTCTTATGGTCAATGCCGATTCCGCTCGTGGCACTGGTCAACTGCCGGACAAAGAGGCTCAGATGTATTACGTGGATCGCGATGATCTTTATTTAATCCCAACCGCTGAGGTACCCGTAACCAATATCTACCGGGATGTGATTTTGGAGGAAAAGGATTTCCCTATTAAAATGACAGCTTATACACCCTGCTTTCGCCGGGAAGCAGGTGCTTATGGTAAAGATGTTCGCGGACTTAACCGGGTGCACCAGTTTGATAAGGTTGAGATTGTTGTAATTGAGCATCCGGATCGGTCCTATGACACCTTGATGACTATGTTAAAACATGTGTCCGGACTGTTAGAAAAGTTAGAATTGCCCTATCGGATCCTGCGCTTGTGTGGTGGTGATATGGGATTCACCTCTGCATTGACCTTTGATTTTGAAGTCTATTCCGCCGCCCAACAACGCTGGTTGGAAGTAAGTTCTGTTTCAAATTTCGAGACATTCCAAAGCAATCGGTTGAAGTTAAGGTACCGAACGGCTGAAACGAAAAAAACGCAACTGGCCCATACCTTAAATGGAAGTGCGCTTGCGCTGCCACGAATTGTAGCTGCTATGCTGGAGAACCATCAGGAAGGCAACGGCATTCGTTTGCCGGAGGCTCTTCATCGATTTACCGGCTTTGATCGTATCGAATAAGTGGTATTTCGTCGGTTTGCGCATGTTGTGTTCGAACGATAGCGATATGCTGATTGTTATACTTCCGTTTAACCAAAAAAACTACGCGAATTATGTATATGGGATTAATTGTAATCAGTTTAATCTTTACCGGTATCGGTATGTTGATTAACAGCAGGCTTAAGAGTAAGTTTGCCAAATATAGCTTAGAGCCACTTCAATCAGGTCTCAGTGGCCAGGAAGTCGCCAGGAAAATGTTGAACCATTATGGCATTTCGGATGTGCAGATAGTCCAGGGCGAAGGGATGCTTACCGACCATTATAACCCTCAGAATAAGACAGTAAGCCTTAGCCCGGAGGTATTTCAAGGAAGGCATATCGCTTCTGCAGCTGTAGCTGCACATGAATGCGGTCACGCGGTGCAACACGCTACAGCCTATAGTATGCTTCAAATGCGTTCTGCTTTGGTACCTGTAGTTCAGATTTCTTCTTCCCTGCAGAAGTATCTATTCATGTTAGGTATCGTTGGAATGGCAAGTTTTAATAGTCCGATCATCCTTCTGATCGCAATTGGCGCATTCGCAGTGACTACGATTTTCAGCCTTGTAACCTTGCCAGTTGAATTTGATGCCAGTAAGCGGGCCCTGGCCTGGCTTGATGAAACCAATGTCGCCAGGGGCGCAGAGTATGATGGCGCCAAAGATGCCCTTACATGGGCGGCAATGACATACGTTGCCGCAGCGCTGGCCGCATTGGTCCAGTTGCTTTACCTGGTCTTTATGTTTTTAGGACGTAGGGAATAAACCAGCGCTAAGCACGTGAAAGACCCGAAGCTCCCAGGCGTTTCGGGTCTTTTTGTTTTGGGCAGATCGCAATAAACCGCAGGAAGGTGAATTGACAGAAAGATGACAATGTAGATGTGGTGGTAAGGTGCTTTTACTTGTTCCTTTGCACCACTAAAAAATTATCATGACACGTCAATACACTTTTTTCTTTCTGTTGATAACTAGCCTGAGCCTCCAGGCACAATCATTTGTTGAATTATCCTGTGGGGCCGGTTATTCAAAACAGGCTTATTATCGCTTTTCTGATGACCAAACCATTCAGATCAAAAACGATAGCTGGGACATTGCCTTTACAGCAAACGGATTACAGGACGCAGGGATTTTCATCAATGAATCCAGTGCATCTTCGTTCACAGACCCTCAGCCAGAGGTTGAGCTTTACCTGGCACCAACGACAGATTTTAATGACCCAATTCTACCAGGTGCATTTATTGATCGCCGTTATAATGATGAAAAAACATGGTTATATGGGGGGCTGAATGCCGATCGCAACCCGGCGAATCCTTTTGATTATGGCTGGGGCATTTATATGCCGATGTCAAATAAGGTAGTCGGACAGCGAGTCTTTGTTATTAAACTTCGGAATGGCAACTATCGCAAACTGAGCATTGATTCTTTAGTGGTCAATACGTACTATTTTCGATCCGCTAATCTCGATGGATCTGACGAGCAAACCTTCTCGATCAATAAAACAGAACACGCTCAGGCAGGGTTCGCCTACTTTTCGTTAGATTTGGGCAAATTGCTTGTAAACCCACCAGTTGGATGGGATCTCTTTTGGGGAAGGCACACCACGCCTCTTGATGACATGCAAGGGGGAATTATCGAATATAATGTGACCGGTATCCTAAGTGGTCCCGGTATAGCTGTAGCGGAAGCAGACAGTGTGGATCCATTGACCGTTGATTTCTATGCGGACGGATATTCCGGGCTGTTATCTAAAGACCCAACTGTCATTGGGAGTGATTGGAAGACGTTTGATTTTTCGGCAGGGTGGATCATCGATCCGGATCGGGTATTTTTTGTCAAGACGAGAGACAATCATATCTGGAGGATGACGATTGTTGATTTTGAAGGCATTTCGACTGGAACGATGGTCTTTGAAAAATATGACCTCGGCTTGCTTTCCGCTCTTGAATCCGGACTCCAAGGAGCAGCGGCACCTGCTATGGGCCCAAATCCAGCACGTCCAGGCCAGGAAATTTTTCTCAACTGGAACTATGAAACAGGTAAAGCATCCCTCTATTTGACAGATTTGAGTGGGCGGCTTGTTTGGAACAACACCTTCATGGCGAAGGAAGGTTTCCAGATAGGTGGAAATCTGCCAGAATCATTACCTGCCGGCACTTATTTTCTAACACTCCAGCAAGGTGCTCAGCGTTGGAGCCAACCCTGGGTTGTCATTCGATAAACGGTAAACCGTCATGTCCAGATTGGTTCTTCTTTTTCTTCTCTTGGTATTCAGTTGCGCCCTTCTTGCGCAGCCCGTCACGGATACATTAGCCTATTCGATTGACTTAAACAATGTCGTCGTGACCGCGCAGTATGCTCCTACGGATGCTCGAAGTGCTATTCATGCTGTTCGTGTTTTAACAAAAGCGGACATGAGCAGGCGGTTTTCCGCCACATTGGATGATGTCCTGTCCTACGATGCCGGTATTCGCATTAGGCAGGATATGGTTTTGGGGAGCGCGTTGAGTCTGCTCGGACAGGATGGTCAAAGTGTGAAGATATTATTGGATGGGGTCCCTGTTATTGGTCGTATGAATGGCAATGTGGATCTGGGTCAGTTGCCCCTTCATCAGATAGAGCGTATAGAAATCGTTGAGGGCCCATTGTCCGTACAATATGGTACGGATGCTTTAGGCGGTGTGATAAATATCATCACACGGCCCTCGCAGCTCAGGAGGCTGGAAACCGGATTGCGCACGTCCTATGAATCCATCGGAGAGCATCGGATGGATGGATCGGTCGGGTATTGGGTACGGCCTGATTTGCTTGTGCGTGCAGAAGGCGGATATTTCCGGTTCAATGGTTTCGGTGATGAAGAATCTCGGGATCTGCTTTGGAATCCCAAGGATCAATGGTATGCCGGCGCCCAGGTTCGTTATAATTTTTCAGAGGGCCAATCGCTGCGCTACAGGTTCAACTATTTCGACGAAATTATTGAAAATCTGGGTATCGAACGCAGGCCGCAGTTTAAGCCATATGCTTTTGATGATTACTACTACACCCAACGGCAGGATCATACGTTGCATTGGAATGGCACCTGGAAAGAGGACATGTTTTTTTCGGAGGTCATTTTATCAAACAATAACTGGGACAGGGTTAAAAAACGTCAGCGTACTGATTTGACAACGAATGAGATCCAGCTCATTTCCGGCGAACAAGATACAAATACCCTGTCTGCATGGCATTTGCGGAGTACGTTCTCCACCAAGCTTCCCGGCAAAGCAAACGGGATGGTCGGTATGGAGTTGAGAAGGGATATGGCTACTGGCATCCGGATTATTGACCCCTTTGAAGATCGTGTCGGCTACAGTCAAATGGATGACTATGCTGTTTTTGGCAGTTTTCGATACCGGATTGTAAAGGCCGTCGAGCTGGAGGGTGGATTGCGTTGGTCCTACAATGAGCGTTTTCCTGCTCCGGCAGTACCCTCTATTCATTTGCGTTGGACCGTCGCAAAGCACATGACCGCTAGAGCATCCTATGCCCGTGGATTCCGGGCGCCAACAGCCAAAGAACTGTATTTTGAATTTCTGGATGCCAATCATTTTATCCTGGGGAACCCGGATCTTAAGCCGGAAACTTCAAATAATATTCAAGCTTCACTTCACTGGGAAACTACAGTTGGTCCCTGGAATTATGAGTTGCGAACGACCGTGTTTTATAATGATATAAGAAACCGGATTGGCATTTATGAGTATTATGAAAAAGATGGGGTAAAAATACCGGCACGTGGAGATACGGTTACGCTTCGGTTCGCCCATTTCAATTTCGACCGGTTTAAGAATCATGGTCTACAGGCACAGGCAAAAACATCTTGGCGCGGACTCCAACTACAGGTTAGTATGTTGCTCAACGGATACTATCAGCCGGAGAGTGTTAATGATGCTTCCGTTCCATCCAATACCTATGCACGGGAATATGGCTGGGATCTGAGTTATCAGTTACCCCGATGGGAAACAACGGTGTCTGTTTTGGGAAGGTATTATGACAAATTGGTTTCCTTTTATCCGGAGCCGGTGAATGGCGAATCTTTAGTCCGGCAGCGTATTCAGAACGGGTTTTCACTGGTCGATCTGAATCTGGGTCAGCCACTTTGGGGTCGGCGGTTGCGTCTCAATGCCGGTGTCCGCAATCTGTTGGATATCCGACGTACCGGAGTGCTGGACAATGGCGCCAGTTTGCAGCACAATAGCGGCAGTGGCGACCTACCCGTTAGTCCGGGCCGGACTTGGCTCGTAGGTCTGGAATGGCGGGGATAAGGCCAATATCCATGGTACCATTAGCCCCGAATGATTTGACGGATCCATATTCCGGTCGGGTTATATTTCCTGGATTCGAAGGCAACCCGTAATTTTTAGCTTCTGGCAGAGCTGGATTCACGCCTATTGAGGAATTCGGATTTGTCCTGCAAAGGAGCAAACTGATGAATTTGTCTGGATGAGCCAGAAGGTCCGACCTGATTATTTCGGAATTATGCTTTTCAGGTCAAGGTATAACCTGTACCTTTGCACCCTTTAAACGCAAAATCATCCACCAATTATGGCAAAGATCAACGTAGCCAACTCTGTAGTCGAACTGGACGGCGATGAAATGACACGAATCATTTGGGCTTTTATCAAGGAGAAGCTCATCCTCCCCTACCTCGATATTGATATTAAGTATTATGATTTAGGGATGGAGTACAGAGATGAAACCGATGACCAGGTTACCGTGGATGCTGCTGAGGCCATTAAGAAGTACAATGTCGGTATCAAATGTGCCACAATCACCCCGGATGAGGACCGCGTGGAGGAATTCGGACTCAAGAAGATGTGGAAGAGTCCGAATGGGACTATCCGCAATATTCTGGGTGGAACCGTATTCCGTGAGCCTATCGTTTGTACCAATATCCCCCGCCTTGTGCCCAACTGGACCGCTCCTATCTGCATTGGCCGCCATGCATTTGGTGATCAGTATCGCGCTACGGATTTTGTGACTAAGGGGAAAGGCAAATTGACGATCAAATTTGAGGGTGATAACGGCGAAGTACAGGAATTTGAGGTGTATAACTTTCAGGGCGATGGCGTAGCATTGGCCATGTATAATACCGATGAGAGTATTTATGGCTTTGCGCGCTCCTGCTTCAATCAGGCGCTTTCCAAAGGCTGGCCGCTTTACCTCAGTACGAAAAATACGATCCTTAAAAAATACGACGGCCGGTTTAAAGACATCTTCCAGGAGGTTTATGAAACTGAATTCAAGTCCGCTATGGATGCAGCCGGCATTACTTACGAGCATCGCCTCATTGATGATATGGTGGCGTCTGCGCTGAAGTGGCATGGTAATTTTGTATGGGCCTGCAAAAACTATGATGGCGATGTCCAAAGCGACACGGTGGCTCAGGGTTTTGGTTCGTTAGGACTGATGACGTCGGTCCTTGTCACACCCGATGGCAAAACCGTAGAAGCTGAAGCAGCACATGGTACGGTCACCAGGCATTACCGGATGCATCAACAAGGGAAGAAGACAAGCACGAATCCTATTGCTAGTATTTTTGCCTGGACGAGGGGCCTTATGCATCGTGGCAAATTAGATAACAATCAGGCTTTGATCAACTTCTGTGAAACGCTCGAGCGTGTATGTATTGATACGGTGGAGAGCGGGAAGATGACGAAGGATCTGGCCATTTGTATTTATGGAAATGACACGCAATCGGACAACTATCTTTCTACGGAAGAATTTCTTGATGCACTGGATCAGGAACTGAGCAAGCGGCTCAATGGTTAGAATTTTTTTGCTGACGCTACACACATGAAAAAATGAAAAGCTTTCCCCTAAATGGTGGAGGGCTTTTCATTTTAGGACGAAATCACATTTGTCCAAAATGATATAGATTTTATGGAGCAGAAAATGATGAAAGAATATTCTGGAATTATTGCCATGTCTGCTGTCCGTTGAAACTTGGACAAAATAAAGCGTGGCCCCGGGCACAGGTTCATAGTTGTTCACCTCTGAAGAAGATGCCTGAAAGCATACCTAACACCATTGGTCAGCGGTGATGACGATGCTGTCATTAAAAAATTTACCATTCATTAGGCGCCTGTTGAAGAAGTCAAAACCAATATCATAGAGGACATCGGAAGTAACCGCGGTAAAGTCAAGCTGACCAAAAAGGTATTCGATTTGCGCAACAACGGTAGGCAGGCTACTAAACCCTCATTAACGAATAACTTCATTAACGAATAAACGCATCAACGAATAAACGCACATTCGTCCGAGACACTTTTTCAGGATAGGGTGAAAAAAAATAGTTTGTCTGGATTATTTCGGTATGCTTGAATTACACATCCGATTAACCTCATGATTCAAATAGACCTTAAGAAATGGCTTGAGAAACCATTTCTTAAGGTCTATGACTCCGACTTCAAACGTTTTGGACGCGAAGGGAATACTATTGACGGTTATTGAATCCTACGCTATTGGAGCGATTGTTTCGCTACTCGGAGTCGTAGGCATAGAAGGAACGGGCCAGTTTTATTGCTCTATCGCGAGAGGCTGGAGTGTATACAATAACCGCTAGGTAATTGTTGGCACTTTCTACATCCATCAGGGCGATGACCACAGCTTTTGCCCCATCCTTAGAGCCCTCAACATAATAACCATAGAGGTCATTGAGCTCTAGTTCATCAGCATCTGTGAGCTGGTCATATTCCATCTCTTCCGCCATCGTTACCACGACATCTGCCAGGTCAGTTTCAGTGACGCTTCGGTCTTTTATGGGTACGATGGTGAGAAAAAGATCGTTTTGCTCAGCGGTGAATGTCTCCCCGTCATTCTCCGTAATATTCATTCCTTTGGCCAGGGTAAATCCAAGGCCGTATTCATCCCAGATCATATCGGTTTGGGCCTGAAGTGGGGCAACAGACAGGAAAAGTAATGCGATTGCAGGTAGTTTCGAAATAATATTCATAAAGTCAGTATTTTGGTGCAAGATAAACAAGATTCAGATTGAAGAATGTAATTTATTTGGATCAATTCCATTTCATCCATTAACAAAGTCCGCCGGTGGTCATAGATATCATTCTAATCCTATTATCCGTGAGTTGTTTGCTGGTTGGCCTAGCCGGATCCGTATTGCCATTGCCCGGCCCACCTTTGAGTTACCTCGGCATTTTGCTAATGCATTGGACGAGTTATGCTGATTTTTCAGCAAAACAGCTTTGGACTCTTGGAATATTAACCATACTTGTGACAATAATTGACTTGTTGGTCCCGATGTGGGGGGTGAAGAGGT
The DNA here is from genome assembly GCA_038328415.1 of Chitinophagales bacterium. Taxonomy (GTDB): domain Bacteria; phylum Bacteroidota; class Bacteroidia; order Chitinophagales; family Saprospiraceae; genus JAGNXB01. The sequence goes on from JBBQMA010000003.1 coordinate 15,893, forward strand.
TCGGGGGTAGTCGTTATGGCATCTGGGGGAGTACTATTGGTCTGATTGTAGGACTTGCCGGAGGTCCTTGGGGGATTTTTATTGGGGCGTTTGTGGGCGGTTTGATCGGGGAGCTTTTGGCAGGCAGAGATACAAATACGGCGACCCGCGCCGCATTTGGCTCGTTCATTGGCTTTTTATTCGGGGCTCTGCTCAAGATCATACTTTGTGCAGTGATGATTTGGTACGCGATTGCAGCTTTAATCTAAGATCAGGTCGCTGAAAGAAATGGGGTTAACTATAGCCGTATTTATAAATAGTTCAGTTCGACTTCCAGTAGTTCAGATACCCCCCCATCCGGATCAGTGACGAGAATTAAGCGGAAGGAACCATTGGCGCTGGCTTCGAGCACAACTAAGGATTCAACTTTAATGGGTAGGATTTCTCCGTTGGAGGATATAGGCTCACACAGTGGCGTTACGCCCGCCTCAAGTTTGGAAAGGGGTAGCAGGCCAATATAGCTTCCGACTACAGGGCCGTCATCAATCCAGTTAATGGTTTTTTCGACTGAAGCGGTAAAGAGGAAACCTTCCAATTCCGGCACCCAGGTGGCGCCTGAAAATCCAGATGGGGCCCCCTCCATCTTCGGCAGAGATACAGGGACCACACGAATGGAAGGTATGGACGCGTTTTTTTCCAAATAGTCCATCACCTGCTGGTAGCTCATGACAAACACCATATTAATGCCTCGATTGAACAGGTAGAGATCATCAAGGTTTGTCGCGGCGGCTTCTATGTTAAAATCGGTTTTTTGTAACCCGGAAACAAAGCGGAGATGGGCATAAAGACCGGCAAGTGGAAATGACCTGCTTGGTGATTTACCATCCGGGTCTGCAATGATGAGGACTTCGCGTTCTGGCGATTTGGACCCGGATCCGAACAGCAGTAGTCGGGGTCCTTCCGGCGTACTCACTTGTGCGAGGGCTTCAAAGTCCGGTTTGGATAGCTTAGGTATCCGGACGGAATCCTCACTTTCTATGATCTGACGGCGACCGGTGAGTTGATAGTTCGTATCCATAATATGTAACCAGGGCGAATCATCGCCAATAATGTATAGTTGATGGTCGAGCAGTTCAATGCCGGAAGCGGAAGGGATTTTGTCAAGAGGGATTCGTTGAACAACGGTTAGCTGCATTTCTAAGGCATTATCACGACAGGATAGGAGGAGGAATACGGAAGCCAAGGCTTTGAGAGGGACCAGTGGAAAAGCATGGAAAGGGAAAGGCATGAATTGGCAAATGACCTACAAACCTAGTGGTTATGGATTAATTGAAAGCTTATTTCGGAAGAAGGGATAGGACCCTGACTGAAGGGGTTACGCTGTGTAATTGACTTGCAAAGACCGGGGTATTTCTAATCAAGTCCAAATTTTAGCTGTTTTTCAGTGGGTTAGAAAAGAAACTTTCAAATTTATTTTCAAATATGCTTGTCCATGTGGGGGAATGGTTCTACCTTTGCACGCGCTTTTGAGGAAGCGTAATTAACCGTGTAAAACGAAATATAGTGAATACCCTCAGTTATCGTACGGAATCGGCAAAAAAAGAGCAGGTGGAACGCCATTGGTACATCGTTGATGCCGAAGGGCAGATCGTTGGCCGGCTGTGCACACACATTGCTAGCATCCTTCGCGGGAAGCACCGCCCTGATTTCACACCCCATGTAGACACAGGTGATTGTGTTATCGTGATCAACGCAGAAAAGGTGCGTTTCACGGGTAAAAAAATGCTTCAGAAGGAGTATTTAACCTATAGCCTTTACCCTGGCGGTCAAAAATCGAGGACACCGTCCGAGATGTTGGTCAAAAAGCCTGAAAAGGTTGTTGAGAACGCCATCAAAGGTATGCTGCCAAAGACCAAGCTTGGTCGGGCCATGTATAAGAAACTCTTTGTGTACGCTGGCACGGAGCATCCGCACGCTGCCCAGCAACCCGAACCCATCAAATTCAAATAAGGAATGGATTTCATTAATGCTGTCGGACGTCGCAAAGCCTCGGTAGCCCGGGTGTATTTGCGCAAAGGGACCGGAAAGGTCGAAATCAATGGCAAAGCGCTTGCGGAATACTTTCCAATGCCGCATATTCGGTCGAAAGTTATGGATCCGCTCCAGACTGTTGGCTTGGAAACGGCAGAGTATGACCTCATTGTAAACGTATTAGGTGGTGGCTTTAAAGGCCAAGCTGAAGCAGTTCGCATGGGTGTTTCCCGCGTTTTGGTAAAGTTGAATGAAGACTTTCGAAAGTCTCTCAAAGAGAGGAAGTTTCTTACTCGCGATGCCCGCGAAGTGGAACGGAAGAAATTCGGTAAGCCGAAGGCCCGTAAATCCTTCCAGTTCTCCAAACGTTAATCCCCTTCAAATCTCCGGATCACTATGGAAAATGCGTTATATAAAGAATTGCTCGCAGCCGGTGCACATTATGGTCACCTCAAGCGCAAGTGGAATCCCAAAATGCAGCCCTATATCTTTATGGAGCGCAAGGGCATCCACATTATTGACCTCAACCGCACACAGGACTGCCTCGAAAAAGCGGCGACCTATGCGAAACAGCTTGCGAAGTCAGGCCGTAAGATCATGTTCGAAGCGACCAAGAAGCAGGCTCGTGAAATCTTTAAAAGCGCGGCCGAAACTCAAAAAAAGCCCTTCGTGACCGATCGTTGGCTGGGTGGGATGATGACCAACTTTTCGACCATTCGGAAGTCGGTCAAGAAAATGCAAAACATTGAGCGGATGCTTGGTGACGGTTCATTGACCAGCATTACAAAAAAAGAGCGTCTCACACTTTCTCGTGAACATGAGAAAATGAGTAAAGTACTTGGTGGTATTTCCGATCTTAATCGGTTGCCCCACGCCTTATTCGTAGTCGACATCCATCATGAGCATATTGCAATAGCTGAAGCGAATCGCCTTGGACTAAAAACCATAGCCATTGTGGATACGAATTCTGATCCCAATCAGGTTGATTTTCCAATTCCTGCAAATGATGATGCATCCCGTTCTATTGAAGTCATTTGTCGCGTGATGACAAATGCAATCAAGGAAGGACTTGCAGATCGTCAGGCCAACAAGGACCAGCCGCAGGAAGAAGAAGTTGAACAGACCGTTTAATCCCTCAAACGACTTATTACCCATGATATCAGCATCTGATGTTAAAAACCTCCGTGATGCCACTGGCGCGGGCATGATGGATTGCAAAAAAGCCCTCGAAGAATCGAATGGCGATATGGAAGGCGCCATTGAGTATCTGCGCAAGAAAGGTCAAAAACTTTCTATTAAACGTGCAGACAGGAATGCAAAAGAAGGTGTAGTTATTGCTAATACTTCTGACGACCGCAAACGTGGTGTCATTATAAAATTGAGCAGTGAAACGGACTTCGTTGCCAAAAATGAAGATTTTATCAATCTGACAAAAAAGTTTGCCCAAATCGCTTTAGATAATTTCCCTGCTGACATTGATGCTTTGCTTGCATTGCCATTCAATACGATAACTGTAGGTGAAAAAGTAAGTGAGCAGGTTGGCGTTATTGGAGAGAAGATTGAACTGGCTGCTTATGAAAGACTGGAAGCCGAAATTGTTGCTCCATATATTCATATGGGGAATAAGGCCGGTGTTCTGGTAGGCTTGAACCAAGCCACGGATGCGGCTTATGAGGCTGGACGTGATGTTGCGATGCAAGTAGCTGCAATGCATCCTATAGCTGTTGACAAAGATGGCGTTGATGCTTCAATTGTCGAGAAGGAAATCGAAATAGGCAAGGAAGTAGCTCGCCAGGAAGGCAAAGCTGAAGATATGCTTGAAAAAATTGCACTTGGCAAACTGAACCGCTTTTATAAAGATCGCACGCTTCTCAATCAGGATTATGTTAAAGATAGCAAGCTAACAGTTGGCGCTTATCTGAAAACAATTGATAAGGATCTGACAGTGACGGCATTCCGACACGTAAAACTTGGTTAAAATCTAAAAGAGCGAATTGTCTGACAGTTCGCTCTTTTTTTTTACTTACATTTATCTCTCATGAAGATCCGGTACAAACGCATCCTGCTCAAACTAAGTGGAGAGTCCCTGATGGGGAATTTGTCATATGGAATAGATCCCGAAATGCTCACTGTTTATGCGGAGCAAATCAAGGAACTGCTTGATCTTAAGGTTGAGGTCGCTGTTGTCATAGGTGGTGGCAATATTTTTCGTGGACTTCAGGCTGAGAAGAGTGGTATTGAGCGTGTCCAGGGTGATTATATGGGTATGCTTGCCACTGTTATCAATGGTATGGCACTACAGAGCGCACTAGAAGCTTGTGGTATATATTCCCGTTTGATTTCTGCTATAGAAATGAAAGAGGTAGCGGAGCCGTATATCCGACGTCGGGCAATTCGGCATTTGGAAAAAGGTCGTGTCGTTATATTTAGCGCGGGTACCGGCAGTCCGTATTTTACAACTGATAGCGCAGCCGCATTACGAGCTAGTGAAATTAAAGCGGACGTCATTCTAAAAGGGACCCGTGTTGATGGCATTTACGATAGTGATCCGTTGAAGGATCCTTCCGCAGTTCGTTTTGAGCACTTGACTTTTGACAAAGTCATACGGCTGGGTCTGAAAGTAATGGACATGACGGCGTTTACACTTTGCCAGGAAAATAATATTCCGATTATCGTCTTTGATATTTCAAATACAGATAATTTGAGGCGAATCCTTACCGGCGAAAAAGTTGGAACATTGGTTGAAGGATAGTACACCTCTGTCCAGCATATATTCTTAATTCTTTTTCCTGCTCGAATCATGTAAAACGTCCCGGGGCGAAACTTTTTCCGCCCCAAGACGTAATTGCGGATTTAGGTCCGCTAACAAATAACCAACTATAAACAGGAAACCAACAATAATTCAACTTGTTCCGTTTTTATGTTTTGACTCCTTATTGTTGCGTACTGAGCGTTCACCTTTGTGATTGCTGACAACCAATTGGCTAATTTTTTATCCCGGATGACTTCCATTTGCCATTCAGTTTTCTGTACCTGCCAGAGATTTTGTTTTAAATGTTAGATGGAAAGGATCAGTACTTTTTATATTTCCAGACCAGGCTGATAAGAATTCCTTCAAATTTGCATTAACCGTAGCCTCGAGTGTACGCTCCTCATAAGGAACCACAATCGCGCTTACTTTGTGATCCACGCCTGATTCGACGGCTGCCAAGCGCCAGCCGATAATTACTTGTTGGCCTATAACATCAATGCTTCCGGAAAGGACGTAATCGACGCCTGCCTGTCTGCCTGCTTTTAGGATGCAAGGCAATCGAAGACAGGAACGGAGGTATGAACTGCTGCCAGAAGCCATATCAGCAAGATTGGTAGCGCGGCAACCACTCCAGGTAGTAATTGAATCACGACTAATTATAACCCGAGAATGCTTGATGCCGGAATGCGCAAAATGGGTGAAACCGATATCCACCGGTCTGCTGTGCCATATCCATAGGGCACTGAGCAGGCATAACGTGAGGATAAAAGATCGGATAATCATATGTGCTAATTACTGCAACAAATTTCGGGGACCTTTTTTTGCTGTGGTTGCAGATTTCAATTCAAACGAATATTTATTTTGCACATATTAAGACAAATTTCTGCCAAATTGGCAGATTATAGGTAAAATGATACAAATCTGTTGAAAATGGGTTTGACCGTGAATGCATATAATGTATATAAAATGAGGAAATGGGGTGCCGGCAGGACAATTTTTGGGGTTATAGAGGGATGATTTCAGGAGGGTTCAGCAATTATTTTGGGGCACCATAATTTTATAAGTCGTTTTTTATGCTCTTTTTCAAAGATTTACATGAAATTCTTTCAAAAAAGTAAAATTAATCTTACCTTTGCACCCCTAAAAAGAAACCTAATGCTTGACGAAAATCTTCTCGAAAACGAGGAAATGCAACCGGTAGCGGACGAAGAAGTGTCTGCAAGTGAGGAGCAAGGTGCTCCCGCTAAAAAAAGCCGCAGGTCTGTCTCTGATGAAGAGGCAGTCGTTGCAACCGCTCATGACGACTTTGACTGGTCGGTGAGCAAGCGTCAGCAGGTTTATTACAAACCTGAGGTACGTGAATCAATGATGGCTATGTACGATGCCACGCTTAGCGAAATCATTGAAAATGATGTTGTCAAAGGAACGGTCATCGGCATCTTGAATGGTGACGTTATTCTTGACATTAAACACAAGTCGGACGGCTTGGTGTCCCTCTCTGAATTTCGTGATCAGGCTGATCTGAAGCCGGGTGATGAAGTGGAGGTGTATGTCGAACAGCAGGAAGACGAACGCGGTCAATTGGCTCTGAGCCGCCGTAAAGCAAAATTACTTCGTGCTTGGGAGGACATTGTGGCTTCCTACAACGAAGGCATTATTATCAAAGGAACGGTTGTTTCCAAAACCAAAGGCGGACTTATCGTCGATTGCAGTGGTTTGGAAACGTTCCTTCCGGGTTCGCAGATCGATGTTAAACCAATCATCGATTATGATGCATATGTTGGTAAGACGATGGAGTTCAAAGTTGTAAAAATCAACGAGAACATCAAGAATGCAGTCGTATCACATAAGGCGCTCATCGAAAGCGATTTAGCCGAGCAGCGTGATCTCATCGTATCCGGTCTTGAAAAAGGTCAGGTACTTGAAGGTGTGGTCAAAAACATCACTGATTTTGGAGCCTTTATGGATCTGGGTGGTGTTGATGGCCTTCTGTACATTACAGACATTTCATGGGGCAGGATTAACCACCCGTCGGAAGTGCTTGAAATTAATCAGAAGATCAACGTTGTCGTTCTTGATTTTGATGAGAACAAAAAGCGGATTTCCCTTGGTCTTAAGCAGTTGACGCCACATCCATGGGAGACCCTGGCTGAGGATCTGCAAGAGGGAGCTTCTGTTACCGGCAAAATAGTCAACATCGAAGACTATGGCGCTTTCCTTGAAGTTAAGCCAGGCGTTGAAGGTTTGATTCACGTCAGTGAGGTGAGCTGGAGCAGCCAACCAGTGAATGCAAGGGATTATTTCAAATTAGGAGAAGAGCGTGAAGCTAAGATTGTTACGATTGACCGTGACGAGCGGAAAATGTCTCTTAGCATCAAGCAACTTGCCAGCGATCCTTGGTCACAGGTTACGCAGAAATTCCCCGTTGGCAGCCGTCATACGGGTGTAGTCCAGAATCTGACGCCATATGGTGTATTTATTGAACTTGATGAAGGTATCGGAGGGATGATCCACGTTTCGGATTTGTCCTGGACCAAGCGCTTTGGTCATCCTAGTGAATACACGAAGGTCGGTGATAAGCTCGATTTCATCATTTTAGATATTGACGAGGAAAACCGCAAATTATCCCTGGGTCACAAGCAATTGGAAGAAAACCCTTGGGACACCTTTGAGAATGTATTCCCAGTTGGTTCCTACCATGAAGCTACCCTTCTACGGAAGGATGACCGTGGAGCAGTAATGCAACTTCCGTATGGTCTGGAGGCCTACGCCCCAATCAAACATATTCGGAAAGAGGACAATAGTGTTGCAAATGTCGAAGAAACTTTAACGGTCAAAGTGATTGAATTCAATCGCGATGATAAACGGATAATGGTTTCACATCTTCGTTATCTGGAAGATATCCGCAAAGAAGCCGATGAGCAGGTCAAGCAGGTAAAAGATACTGAGGAACAACAAGTTCGTCAGGTTATCAAAAAACAGCAGACCAAAATCGAAAAATCCACACTTGGTGATCTTGGTATCTTTGGAGATATCAAGGAACAACTCCAGGAAAGTGAGGATCAGGCTCAGGCGCAGTCCAAAGAGGAATCTGCCAGTGACGAACCGGCAAATAACGAATAGTCCGTTTCACAGCATTGTATAGATGAAAGCCGGTTCGATTCCATTCGGACCGGCTTTCGTGTTGATGGAGGTTAAAGGTTTCTTTGACGCAGATATCTCTCCGTTCAGATAAACCTTTTGGATATAATGGTGTATTTTGTTTAATTATTCGTCAATAAATACAAAATCCATTAAACAAATTACCTTCAAGTTGTATTATAGTTCTATTTTTCCGTATGCCAAAAAAAATAGCTGTTCTTGGTGCAGGATTTTCAGGTCTTTCTGCTGCTGCCTGTTTGGCAAAGCAGGGGTTTGAAGTTACCCTTTTGGAAAGACATGATCAGACTGGGGGCAGGGCTAGGCACTTTCAGCATGACGGCTTTGTATTTGATATGGGTCCTTCCTGGTACTGGATGCCCGATGTTTTTGAAGCTTATTTTCAGCATTTCGGAAAGACGACCGCTGATTTCTATCAACTCCATCGCCTTGATCCCTCTTACCAGGTTTTTTTTGGAGACGGAGATGCCTTGCAAGTACCTGCTGATCGTGCTGAACAGGATGCCTTATTTGAACGCTTGGAGCCGGGTAGTAGTCAATCCCTGCAGAAATTTCTCGCCCGGGCCCGATATAAATATGAAACAGGGATGCGCGAGTTTGTTCACCGGCCCGCTCATTCAATACTGGAATTTCTGGATTTACGAATTTTAACAGCGGCTTTGAAGATGCAGTTGTTCAGTTCCTTATCCAGTGAAGTCAGAAAGTTGTTCCGGCATCCCAAGCTGATTCAGCTCCTCGAGTTTCCGGTACTATTTCTTGGGGCACGAC
>JBBQMA010000004.1:0-20988 GCA_038328415.1 Chitinophagales bacterium
CGTCTCCCAGTCGCAGTACCCATTCACTGCTCCATTTGAGATGGTAGGAAGCTTCTTTAACAGCTTTCTCAGCGATGCCACTCAGGCGAGGCTCAGGACCATTACTCAACTGTTTCAAAAAGGGCAAATGCCAGGCATCAAAAAGAAACTGCCGGAAAATGGTTTGTGCAAAATCACCGTTAGGTAACTCGGTCAGCAAGACATTTGTATACTCCCGTTCATTGCGCAGGTAGGCCATATCGTCTTCAGTTCGTCCTTTCCCCTCCAGTTCGGCCGCCAATTGGTAATACAATCTGGCCTGACCGATGAGGTCCAGTGCGATATTGGTCATGGCAATATCCTGTTCCAGAACAGGACCATGCCCACACCATTCGCTGAGCCGATGACCTAGTATCAGTGTGTTGTCACCCATGTACTGGCAAAAGCAGAAGAGCGATGCATCTTTTGAATTGTTCATATCATTTGATTTTCAAATCGGCCGGTAAACGGGCCATTGAAGACAAATTTTCTTGAATTAGATTGAGGTCAACTATTAAACTTAACAACATCAAAACAACGTTTTTGAGGTAATAGCTGAAAGTTAGGAGAGGGAAAATACAAATGAAAACCCCCATGAATTTTACATATGACCTACCTCATCCGGAATGTCATAAAACGTTGGGTGCCGGTATACTTTGCTACGGGCAGATTCGAACATACTGTCTTGTTCCTCCGGATCGGATGCGTGAATAAATTTAGATTCCACTACCCAGATGCTAATCCCTTCGTTTCGACGGGTATAGACATCGCGGGCGTTTTCTATCGCCATATTCCAATCACTGGCATGAAGGCTTCCTACATGTTTGTGATCCATACCATTGCGGGAGCGAATAAATACTTCCCAAAGAGGCCAATCTTTCATGATGTGTTTATTTGAGTTAGGCTACTTCACGTTTTTCAGATGATTTGCGGGCATATGCGGAGGCTGCTTCACGAACCCATGCGCCTTGCTCATGGGCCTGCACACGGTCTTTTAGGCGTTGTTTATTACATATGCCATTTCCCTTGACAACCTGCCAGAATTCGTCCCAGTCAATTTCTCCAAATTCCCAATGTCCTGACGATTCATTCCATTTTAAATTTGGATCAGGGATCGTTAAGCCGAGATATTGCGCCTGGGGCACGGTGGCATCGACAAATGCCTGTCGCAGTTCATCATTTGATTTGCGTTTGATTTTCCAGGTTGTCGATTGCTCTGAATGGGTGCTTTCTGCATCATGTGGACCAAACATCATCAGGGAGGGCCACCACCAACGATTGAGTGAATCCTGTGCCATAGCTTTTTGCCCCTCACTACCCCGGCAAAGGGTAAGCAGGATTTCATAACCCTGGCGCTGGTGAAAGCTTTCTTCTTTGCAAATGCGGATCATGGCGCGGGAGTAGGGTCCATAAGACGTTCGCTGAAGCGCGACCTGATTCATAATGGCTGCACCATCGACAAGCCAACCAATCGCGCCTATATCGGCCCAGCTAAGAGCAGGGTAATTAAAGATGCTGGAATATTTTGCTTTGCCGCTGTGCAAATCGGAAAGGACTTCATCCCTGGACACACCCAGCGTTTCAGCGGCGGCATACAGGTAAAGACCATGACCACCCTCATCTTGTACCTTGGCAAGCAATGCCGCCTTCCTGCGAAGACTAGGCGCCCGGGTGATCCAGTTGCCCTCAGGTAACATACCGACTATTTCTGAATGAGCATGTTGCGAAATTTGGCGGATCAGGGTTTTTCGATAAGCTTCTGGCATCCAGTCCTTCGCTTCGATCTTGACTTCATGATCGATCTTGGTTTGAAAACGTTCTTGCAGGTCTACAAGTGGCATAACTTATGTAATTTTGGATCAATATACAAAAATACTAAAAGGTTCCTTACGAACAAACGTTCGTATGGAAAAGTTTGACAAAAACTTTGGATCCGTAGAAGCACATGGACCAAATCAGTATACCTCCCGGAGAACAAAAGGATTAGTGCGTGCTTCGTGCCCTACCGTGGTATTTTCGCCATGTCCTGACCACACAACGGTTTCATCGGGTAGGGTGTAAATCCTGGTGCGGATACTATTAATGAGCGTATCATAGTCGCCCCCGGGCAAATCAGTGCGGCCTATACTCCCCTCAAAGAGTACATCACCGCCAATCAAAAAGCCTTCCTTTTCACAGTAAAAACAAAGGTGTGCCGGGCTGTGCCCAGGTGCCAGTATGCAACGCAATGTGGTATTACCGAAATGGATCTGTTCATCATCTGCCAGGGCAGGTCCGGGGGGAGGCACTCCGGAGCGCATGGGTACGCCGTACATTTGGGCGATCCGTTCCACAGCTTCGAGAACGGGATGTTCACCTGGATGTATGGCCGCTTCAAGTCCCCAGGTATCCAGAACAAAGCGATTGCCAAAAACATGGTCAAGGTGGCCATGTGTGTTAAGAAGTTTTACCGGCTTCAGGTTCTTTTCCCTGATCATTTGGGCGAGATCCCGCTCTTCCATAGTGGTATAACAACCCGGATCGATGATCACACATTCACCTGTTTCATCATAGATGAGGTAGGTGTTTTCAGAAAAAGGGTTATACGTCAACATGACAACTTGTGTCATAAATTATGCGTTTAGTAGATGGAAATCAGGAAACAACCTAAATTGTTCCGCTAACGTACAACTATCCGTGAATCCATTGTTTATCAGACTGATTTATACTTTGATTTTGGCACTCACGCTTACCATGGGTTTTGGCCAGGGCATACAAACCGAATTTGGCAAAAACAGGGTGCAATACAGCAACGATTTTGATGAGTGGGTCTATTACGAAAGTCAGAATTTTATCACCTATTGGTATGGAGAAGGCCGAATGGTTGGCCAGGCGGTAGTGATGATTGCAGAATCAGAACACGATGGTATCCAGCGTTTACTTGAGCATCGGGTAAACGATAAAATTGAGATTATTGTCTACACCGATCTCAGTGGTCTCAAACAAAGTAACATTGGCAGTGAGGAGGCATTCTCTAATGCGACGGGACGGACGAAAATTTTTGGCAATAAACTATTTGTCTATTTCAACGGAGACCACCAGGATTTACGCAGGCAGATAAGGGAGGGGATCGCCGGAATCTATCTGGAGTCCATGTTATTTGGCACCAACCTCCAGGAATATGTACAGAATACGATTTTGTTCAGCATGCCGGAATGGTTCAAAGAGGGATTGGTATCCTATGTAGGGCAGGAATGGGATGTTGAGTCGGATGATGCCCTTAGATCTATGTTTGCAAATGATCGCCTGACTGATTTCAGCGCATTTGTCAAAACCAATCCAGAATTGGCGGGTCGGTCTTTATGGCATTTTCTATCTACCCAATACGGACGCTCTTCTATTGCCAATATACTTTACATTGCCAGAATTTATCGGGATGTAGAGGAAGGTATGTTATATGTATTGGGCACCCCGTTTGAGAGATTGACAAAGAGTTGGTTTGACTACTATCAGCAGCGATACGTACAAGAGAGACTGCTTTTCGAACCCGATCCGGCTGAAATGCTGCAATACAAAAACAAGCGCAAATCACCGGTGACGCAATTGGCGATTAGTCCAGACGGGCGCCAACTGGCATATGTACTTAATCGGATAGGCAAGGTGCAGGTTTATGTGCAAGATATTCAGACGGGCAAGCGAAAAAAAGTATTCCAGAACGGATTTAGAAACGCTTTCCAGGAAACAGACTATCAGTATCCGCATATAGCTTGGCATCCTTCCAGCCAATATCTAGCTATTCTTTATGAAAAGCAGGACAAGATAAAATTGTTGGTGAAAGATTTAATTACAGATAAAAATGATATCCAGGATCTCGCTCCGATTTACCAACGTGTTTACAGCATGTATTATTTTGATGCACAACGTCTGGTTTTAACCGGGGCAACCAGTGGATTATCAGACGTTATGATTTATCATTTGCCTACACGACAGTCGGAGCGGATTACGCAGGATTTTTGGGATGATCTGGATGCACGGCCATTTACATTTAAAGGTAAAAAAGGAATACTTTTTGCATCAAACCGCGATCATGTTATTTTAGCACCTCAGCGTTTGGAAGGTGTCATTCCGGTTAATAAATTGGATTTGTTTTTTTATAACTATGAGGAAAAAGCTACCTCCCTTGTACGCATAACCCAAACACCAGAGGCTAATGAACGTGTGCCCGAAATGTTGAACGACAAATGGTTTTCCTGGTTGAGTGATGCCTCGGGTATAACAAACAGATATGTTGGTTATTTGGATAGTGTCATCATCCGTACGGACCACTATTACAAATTACCAGGGGACACGATAATACGGATTCATGGTGACTCACTGACTTTTATTAATCCGCCGGAAAATTTCGATTCTACCTGGATGAAACCCGTTTACGAAATTTGGGCCTTCGGGCATGGAAATTCAAATGCCGGGTCTTTGATCCTGAACCAATCATTTGGTGCTGGTGTAACAGGTGGTTTTGAGTTGCGAAAAAAGGAAGAACGGTATGTGATTTATCCTGTCCGCATTGATGTCGAACAAAAAGTACGGCCTGCCAAAACGTTTTATGTTGCACCGATAATTAAGAGGAATATCTTACCGGCTGTACCGGAAACACCTAAACTTGCACATCCAAGAAAGGACACGGTGATTTATTATTTTCAAACACCTTTTGATTATCCGATCTATGAACAGAAGCCTGTAGCAGAACCACCCAAAGCAGATGATCAGAACCTGCAATTGGAGGAAAGTGCCGGACTGGTGATACCTGCTTCACCTGTTATATCAGATTCGACATTTTTATCGCCGGTTTCTCAGAAATTCGTCACCTCACGGATTATTCCCAGTCGCTTAAAATTTCGACTTGATAACATTACCAATAAGTTCGATAACACCTTGCTCTTTGGCGGTCTGGATAATTTTGCCGGACGTCAATTTTTAAACCTCGATAGAGGCCAGGCTGTCTTTACACCCCCACCTGCCGGCTTGTTAATTAAGGCAGTGGTCAAAGATCTTTTTGAAGATTATGAATTTGAAGGGGGAATGCGTTTACCGACAAATTTCAGAGGTTCCGAATTTTTCCTGATTTTTTCCGACAAAAAACATCGCTGGGATAAACATTATGCCATTTACCGCGGTGATTGGTCCAATATATTTGACCTCAATAGTAATGTGCTTAATGGGCCGCCACAGCTCATACCACCAGGGCTTGGTGGACCGGGAAGTCCGGTGCAGTACAAGGTGCGTATGCAATCCACATTGGGTCAGGTCCAGTGGCGATATCCACTTGATATTTTCCGTAGTGTGCGGCTTCGCGCTACTTTGCGCAATGACCGATATTTCTGGCATGCGCTCGAACCTACAACGTTGGCCTTTCCGGCTGTAAATGAACAACGTGCAGGATTTCGTGCCGAATATGTTTTTGATAATACCTTACCGGTAGCACCAAACATTCTAAATGGGATGCGCTACAATATTTTTACAGAGGTCCTGAAAGGATTTCGTATCCAGCCTGATCCATTTTCATTTGATCTCAACAAAGCGTTTACAGGCCTGGTCGGGATCGATTTTCGGTATTACCTGCCTCTATGGAAACATAGTGTATTGGCATTTCGATTAAATGGTATTACCTCTTTTGGACAGGAGCGGATGTTATTCTATCTTGGAGGAATAGATAACTGGATATTGCCCCAATTCAATACAGATATTCCGGTTAACAGCAGCAGTTACGGCTTCCAGACCCTGGCTGCAAACCTGCGCGGATTTAAATATAATATCCGCAACGGCAGTTCTTTTGTTTTAACCAATACTGAAGTGCGCATTCCTATTGTGAAATATCTTTTCCCTAGAACCCGATCCACTTTTTTTCAAAATCTCCAGTTGACCGGATTTTTTGATGCCGGTACTGCCTGGGAAGGAATTTCACCCTACAGTGATGATAATCCGCTCAATATAATTACCCTGGAAAATCCTCCTTCCGTAACGCTACGTGTTAAATATTTTCGAGATCCACTTGTTGTTGGGTATGGATTTGGTGCCCGCAGTTTATTGTTCGGATATATGTTGAAGCTCGACTATGCATGGGGGATTGAAACAAGGCAGGTTCAAAAACCGATTCTTTATCTGTCAATGGGAACAGATTTTTAAAATAGACTATTTAAAGATTTAAACCCGCAAGCTTCCAAAATAATTTTTATAGTCTTTCGCACATTTTTTGTTGGAGTGCCTAACAAGTAACTAAAAACCTGCCTGCCGATTGACAGGACAGACTTAAGGATGTAGCGTAACAAAACAGGATGTTGCGAATAAACTCCCTCTTTTTCTCGCGGCGGACGCTAAGGTATCGCAAATTCGAAGCATCAAGACATGCGGAGTCGAATCGGAGCATCGTCTTGAGGACACAGCACGGCGATGTTGTTTCATTGTCGCGAATAAACTTCCTCTTTCTCGCGGTCGTGTAGTGTCGAGAGATATGTAGTTAAAGTCACAGGCGTCCAAAATATTTTTTGAGTTTTTCTAAATTTCCATTCTTAAATGCCCCTATTTGAGAATAATTTACAAAGGGGTATACTTCGCCCTGTTTCTGGTGTATGGCCTTGAAGTTGATGACAACTTATTTGGTCCGGCACCGCCTCATTGGAGACGCTGTGGGTCTCCATCAAGACTTGGCGCTTACGGCCATCGTCTGGATCGCCGGCGAGGCTTGTTACTTTTTGTGGCGGCAAAAAGCAACCAAAAATCTACCTGCCAATTGGCAGGCCTGCCTGACTAGCGTGCGTATGGCAGGCCGCTTGTTCTCGAAAGGCTCGCTGGTTGGTGTTGAAATTGGTGTAAAAATCCTAAATAGCATTACATAAACCTCGCGCGGGAGCGCTCGGTTCGCTCACCGAATGTCCACTGGACATTCGCCCCTTTGGGGGTCCGTGAGCACCCACATAAAAAGGTGCCACCTGCGGGCATTGGTCGCCGAAGCCTTGGCGAAGGCGAATCAACTTCGTGCTGGGGGCGAGCTGTTTGAGAACGGTTTTAATTAAGAAATTGATTATCTTTTCAAATGTGCTTTCATTCCGATGTTTAAAGAGAAGTAATGTACGTTAATCAGCTTTTAATTATACAAGACATTGAATATCTGTCGAAAACATTCTTCATTTTAAGCATTTTGGCCAGTAGTGAGTCCAACGATTAGTACTACATACACATTTTGACTTTTGTTCTTTTACTTTTCTACGCTGAACTTGCCTGTCCAGAAATATTCCTGCGTCTTTGAATCATACAAGCGTACATAAAACAGTCCCTGAGCTAATTCCACGGTCTGAATAGTGGATAATCGGTAGGATTTTTTTGCGGCAAAGGCCCGTATGGGCGCATCCTCTTTTAGTAGTATTATATCCACTGACAAGCGATACAGTGGATTATTAGAAGTAGGTTTATTTGATAGAATATGTAATTGAAAGGAGAGGGAATCAAGTGCTGTCTGCACTCGTGAGTGGAAAGAAATATCAACAGTTTTTGGTGTTTCCCCTTTTGGCGCATCGAGTGTTGTCTGACTTAGCTTAAAATAGTTTCCGGCACCGGCAGTTATCGCCAATTCGAGTTCCGGATTCGGATCATAAGGCGTAGACTTGGGTGTGACATGTTTTGGTGGCGAGGAAGGAGATGACGGAATATATGATGAGTCACTTTGAGGAATAGCCGATTGCATTGTGTCCTGTGTGCCCAGAGGTACTATGACTTTTTCTTCGGGCAGTATCGGCTGATCCTGGTTATTTTTGGATTTGAATATCCACCACAGGGCAATAAGTAAAAGGGTGAAAATGGTTAAAGCAATTAACCATTTGTTTGCAGATTTTTTTGCTTGAACGGAACGTTTTTCGGATGCCCGATACGCATTCGCTACGCTATCAAGTTCCTTACGAAAATGGACATAGGATTTATCAGACAGGGTGGCTTCTAACTGGCGGTGCATATCTACTTCGCGAGCGAGCTCCGGATTAGTACGGAGTTCTTCCTCGAAAGCTCGAAGCTGCTCCTCCTGCAGGGTGCCGGAAAGGTAGGCTTCAATGTGTTCGTAAAGTTGTTCCGTTGTCATACTTGATAATTCACCTAATAAGTTTGATAATCCTGAAAAGTAGCATCAGCTTTTATAATTTGGAGCAAATGTTCCTTACACTGGAATTTTCTTTTTTTAGCATAACCTTCACTGGCATAATTCATAATTCGGGCTATTTCATCCATGCTGGTTTTATCAAAAAAAAGCAGCATTAACTTTTGACAATCTTCGCCCAACTTACTAAATGCGTTCCAGAATATGCTTCGTTTTTCTTCTTCTTGTATGATTTTACTTAAGTCTTCTGTCTGATTGAATTTGTAATCATCCTCAAGGGTTACCTCTGATCGCGATCTTTTTTGGAGCCGGTTTCCCCAAAGGTTGCGGCAGATGCCATATAACAGGGTATAAAAGCTACTTGAGAGTGTGAATGAATCTGTTCTACATTTTTCAAAAAGGACTACCATAGCGTCCTGAAATACATCGTAAGCGTCATCTTTGCTTCCACCATTGCGTGTGATCAGGGAGGTGATTCGTGGCAGGAAATCAGTATAAATTTGTTTCAAGCCGGCACGGTCACCCGATCGGATTGCAAGGAGGTAATGTTGATCCTGGTCTGTCATAATTGGTGGGTCGAATATAGATAGAAAAAGCAATCTCCCAAGGGACAGGTTGCTAAATCAGGTGCAGGGACCCACACTATTTTCCAAGTAAGTTGAACGTTGCGCTGAGGAAATATCCAAGTTCGTAGGCAGATTCTGTTGTGAAAAGGGCTGCATCTGATGGAAAATAGTCGCCAGGCACATAACCTTGTGTCGGCTTTGAAACACGACCTCCCATGAGCCCAGTGCTGATTACGATCCGGCTTCCCTGTCCAATTATCATGGATGGGCCCAAGAAGAAGGTAATAGATTGGAGCCCATCCCCACCGACCAGCGGCATTCCTGCTCCAAATGAACCTCCCCAGGAAACCGTAGCCGGACGCTGATAATAAAAATGGACGAAGGAGGATAATGTAGGTACAAAGGCATCTTTATTTGAAGCGGAAACAATTGAATCGCGCACAAAAAACTGCTGGGGACGTTTGAAATACTGTGCAAATCCCAGGCCTACACTTGTATTTACTTTTAGGCCACCGTATGATTTAACGGTAATTGGGGGTATTTTTTTATCGTGTGCACCGGTTTCTTGTCCTGAATCGAGGGCATTAAGGCTGATTTTAAAGGTCATCAATTCTCCCTGAGCTTCATGACGATAGGTTTTGGAGAATTCATTTTTCATCAGCACAGTGTAGACTGTCCGCAACTCGGAGAGCTTATCTGTTCCTACGTCTATACTGGCAGAACGTGTCATAAGCGAATCCCTATTCCCTTCAAAGATGGCCAGGCGGGAACTTCCCTTGACAGATGCCTGATTAACAGCCATGATGTAAGCGGGGAGTGAACTTTCAGGGAAGGAGAATCCGTGAAGTTCCTTTTTCAAGTCATCAATTTTTTGCAAGTAGCTGTCATAGCGTGCCACGATCGTTTTATACTCAGCAGCAATGTTGCCAAGTACTTCACCTGTTTTTGGGCGATCCAGAAGCAGTTGGAGGGTTATCTTGTCCGGATTGGTTTCACCAAAGATTTTTTGAGCATACTCCATGGCCAACAGCTTGATCACAGCCGGTTCAAGATTTGGGTCATAGCGTATACGCTGGATTTCGCTAAACGCAAATTGTTCAAGTTTGACCGTTTGGAGGATCTCTTTAGCCTGTTTTTCTAGCTCCTGAAGTTCACTTTCTGTTGCTGTCATATCCCGGAGTGTACTGCTTATTACTTTATCCATTTGGGCAATGCGCTCAGTTTGCGCCTTGCGAGCCTTCATATCGGAAGAGGAAGCAAAGCCCATACCACCTGCGTCCAGCCCATCCAGAAAGGGCAACTTAGGAAAACCGGCACCCCCAAAAAGCAAACTGAGTGGACTACTGTTCCCTCCTCCGCCTCCGGCGGATGCCATGCCCCCACCATTGCGGTCGGCCATCAGAATGCTTTCGTCTTCTACATCCATGTTCGCTTCGTAGAGGTAGTTGTTATAATTCATTAGATGAACGATAACCTGATGGCCTCGTTTTACTTCAGGTTTTACAACCGTTTTCCCATCACGCATAAAATACACCGAATCCGTGAAAACATCCACATACAGGTGTAGATCCTGTGCAGAGAGAGCGCCGCCCCACAGCATAGAAACAGCGATTAGAAATTGAGCTAAACGATTCATAGTGATTAATGATTATTCATGATTAGAAACTTAGGGTATTGTCAAGCAAGGTATTAATTTTCAATCATTGGCTGCTTGCATCTCATTGATAATTGCTACATTTGAGAAGGAGAGGAATAGTTACCACGTGAGGGATGAATCCATCCATTTTATAAAACATAGCTGATTACGAGTATCCTATTCCCTTTTCCTTAAATCAATGTGCTGTATGAGACTATGGTCTTTGCTAAAATTAAAACCTGTATGAAGCATTTATACTTTGTTTTTCTGTTCATTAGTATGTCATTCCAGCTCGTGTTTGCGCAGGATCGTAGTTTTGGAACCCTGCCTATGGTCCAAAAGTCCGATGTGCGTATTAGTCCAAGCGCTAGGGTTGTTGAAACGGAGGACAGTGTTGTTCTTGGGATCTACAATAAACTGGTTGCTGCACGAGGAGACTACCGGTTTCCAGTGCCCACGTTTTCCATTAAAAATCAGGAACGGAGCGTAGCCTGGATGGATTACGACAAGCTGGAGATAACACTTGAAACAAAAGCCATTGAAGTGTGCAAACCCTATGGTGATGCGGCTATTGCCTTTTTATTAGGACATGAACTGACACACTATTATGAAAAACATGCCTGGCGAAGGGGATTTGTTGCCGATAACCGGGATCTCAAGATCAGCATGGTGCTCAATGAGCTGGTTGATGATGCGGCAAACGAAACGGAAGCGGATTATTTAGGTGGATTTTTAGCCTATTCAGCAGGATATGGGCTTTTTGATAAAGGAGACGAAGTCATCAAGAAACTTTACGATGCGTACCAGCTTCCGGCCGACATACCCGGTTATCCATCGCTATTGGACCGACAGGCGCTGAGCAAGCGTACCGCTGAAAAGCTTGAAGAGCTGGTTGAAGCCTTCGTAATGGCAAGCCTTTTGACGGCCATCGACCGGTACAGCGAAGCATATGCTTATTACCGCCATGTATTAATGGTTTATCAAAGCAGAGAGATCTATAATAACCTGGGCGTGACGGCTGTGCTTGACGCCATGCAATACATGAAGGAAAGTGAAAAGAAGTTTCGACTTCCGCTCGAACTCGATCTGGAATCCAGTGGTACTCGCGGCAGTGGAATGGCAACGGATGTGGCCGCCAAGTTGCGACAAGCCATCCTCCATTTTGATGCTGCCATAAGTCTGGATCCAAACTATGCACCGGCCTACCTCAATAAAGCCTGTGCCTACACGTTGTTGGGCGATACGACTAAGGCCCGTTTTTATGCAGACGTCGAGGCCCGCAATGCGGCTGCCGTGAGCAAGCTGCCCAAGACCCAACAAGATGTCGATATCCTACTTGGTATCCTTGAAGCACAGGCTGGTAATACAACACTTGCCAAAAACATTTTTATGAAAGCTGGTCTTGAAGGCAGTGCCCTTGCTGCAACGAACCTCCAGATTCTGGAGCCGACGCTTGTAGCGGGTACTACCAGAACATCGGGCGGAATACCGGTTACAGAGCGTATTGATGGCCTAACCATGGCCAAGATCAAGTCTAATATTCAGGTTGATGATCAAAAAACCAGGGATTTGGGTTCAGGGATACGTTTCCATCAAAATCCGGCGATAGGTGCCCAATCAAAATTATTTGTGAATGAAAATGGAGGGGCTGAAGAATATGTTCTGATTCAAATGACCAACCCGGGATATTCGGGTAAAACGGCCTTAAACATCCAAGTTGGCAGCAAACGTGCGGCGATTATTGAGGCTTATGGCGAACCAAGGCGCACAATAGAAACGCCCCGAGGAGAAATACTGGTATATCCCAAGATGCTTTTCATACTTGGTGGCGAGGGTAACGTTGAACGCTGGGCAAACTACGATGTCCTTCCAATGTGAACGGATCAGTTTAGTCCAATGGGATTAATAGAATTGATCTAAGGTTTTAATAATCTTTACGAAGCCGAATAATTAATCTAACTTTCATATACAAAAGGATGTCCATTTGACTCATCCCAACATTATCAAGTACTTATGGCAAGTTGAAATGACCCGTGAGTCCGATCTGTAAACAGCAAAAGGCCTATGCGAAAGAAGTGGTTCAATATTCATGCTTTCAATATTACGGTGATCATTTTCTTGATTATCGCCCTCGCATCATTTATTTACCTGAATATTCACTTTCTTGATCCTTTAGGTCACAGTCTGAAAGATTATGAGGTGACCGACATCGTGTATTCCCAATTTCGCGACAAAGAAGTTGAGCTTGAGGATCGAATCGTTCTGGTCAATGTCAGCAAACCGGACAGAACCCGAATTAGCGAGATGCTGGTCAGAATTCTGGCTGCAAATCCACGGGTAATCGGACTTGATGTATTTTTTAGCGGGGAGAAGGAGGCGCTAGAGGATTCCGTGCTTCAGGCTTCTATTAAACGAGGGGCTGGTAAAATTGTACTGGCTACTGCATTGCAAGATTATAATGAGGATCTGGGCCTATTTAATATTGTCTCCGTTGATGATTCGATGTTCAGCAACTATGCCCGTGTGGGTTTTGCAAATTTTCCGGCCAACCCTACAAGAACCATCAGGTACTTTAGTCCTTCTGAGGTAGGGCCCAATGGCCCCATCCGGAGTTTTGCCGCCGAAATAACTCACCTATATGACTCAACCAAAGTAAATCGGTTATTCGAACGGGCGCATACACTTGAACGCATTCATTTTACCGCCACCGAAGAGCATTTCATAAAATTTGAACCGGAATCTATTTTGGATACGGCTATCGATCTAAGGCCATTACTTGAGAATAAAATAATCCTGATGGGTTACTCCGGATCCAATGAATGGAACGACCCGTTAATCGACAAACATTATACACCTTTAAATACCAGATACACGGGTAGAAGTACACCGGACATGTTTGGCTTTGTTATTCATGCGAATATTATCCGCATGATTTTGGATAATCAGTATATTGAAAAGGTCCCTGATTGGTTGAGTTTTCTCCTTGCATTTGGCCTGTGTTATTTCAATATAATTTTATTGATTTGGATTAGCCATCGTTACCATGCTGTTTATCACCCTATTGCAAGGGTGCTCCAAATTCTTCAGTTCGCCATCCTCTTTTTTATCATCGCGTATTTGTTTTATTTCTACCGATTGAAGTGGGACTTTACGTTAGGCTTATTGGGGCTTGCCCTGGCAGTAGATACACAGGTCATATACATATCTCTTTTCGGACACTATAAGCCCTCCATTAAGCTTTTCCAACAAAAAGTAAGTAAAAAATCTTCCGAAGGGTAACGCCTTGAGGAGTGATCAAATCAATGATTAATATGAACAACTAAGATAACAACATGAAAAAGTTATTCCTGATTTTAGCGGCCATTATGTTTAGCCAATTGCTCATTGCCCAGTCCGACATTATTGTCCGGGAGGTGAATTGCAAAAATGCAACATCAGCCGGCGGTATATTTGAAAGCCCAAAAAATGCAGTCATTGAAGCCAAGTATGCCAGTGACTGCACGACCTTTACGGCTAAGGTTTTCCCCGGTCAGCGCTTGGCCATGAACGCATGTGTACAGGTTCCCAAAGGTTGTAGAGTAAATTTATTATTTAAAAACCAACCGATTATACTTGATGGAGGAAAAACACATAATCTTACCGATGCTACCAGTGAAATAATTAATGCTTCTAAGTTGAGTTTCATGAGCCGATTTTTGGCGTATGTCGGAAATTCTATGGATGAAACCAAGGATGAAAAAGCGCTGATTGAAAATCATCGAAAGCATATGGAAGTACGGGCAGGTATTAAAGGCTTTGGGAATCAAACCTTTGCGATAAAAACAAATCTTTTGCTTGAGGGCAATGTAAGTACCGATAATCTGACATTTACCTGGGCAGAAGTGGATAATGCCGATGGTTACCTTTTCAAACTCTATCGAAAAAAGGATAAGTTGGAATTACTTATGAAAACTTTCTTTGGAAATGCGTTTGAGATTTTGCCTGGACAGGTAAGTCTGGATCAGGGAGAAGAATATGTATGGCAAGTTGTAGCAGTCAGTGATCGCGAATCTCCTGCCAGCTCCAGACCCCAAACATTCACCTACAATCCTGAAGGATCGACGGGAATTATGGCAGATTTGACAAAAAATCCTGATTTTCAACAAAGTAGTGAAGAGGATAAAACCCTGATGTTTGCGTATGCGTTGGAAGAACGAAATTATTTTTACGATGCTGAAATTAATTATGCGGCGGCGATGTATTCATCTCCGGATAATAAGCTCATTCAAAACATAGTAGCCGCATTTTATGCACGGATGGATATATTAGAAAAGGCACAATCAATCCTTCAGCCATGAATTTAAACGGCACGCTGACTAACTCTTATCAGCTCATGAGCAAGCAGCTCTTCTGTTGGCTCTTTTTTGGGGCCCTGTTTATCAACGGCACAACATTGACTGGTCAGAATGATCAACACGTTTTTGCGTTTGTTCAAAATCTGAGAGGCAAGAGTGCTTTGCAGGAAGCAAAGGATTATAAATACGAGACAGCCAGGGCTGTATTTGATAATTTATTGCGTAGCCGTGCGGACTTTAGACAACAAGCACCTGCTCTTGTAATGAATGATGGTGAACAGTACGTGGCATGGATGGATCCGGATAAAATTCAGATTGGCTTGGAGGAAAAGGCTTATGATATATGCATCAGTTTTGGTGCAGACTCACTGAATGCCCTAGCAGCATTACTTGGTCATGAATTAGTGCATTATTTTGAAAAGCACGACTGGAGCCGGCATTTTGCAGCCCATAATCTGGATATGGAATCGGCCAAGCGCATAGGTAATATGCAGGAGGGATTAAAACAAGAAGCACAGGCGGATTATCTGG
Organism: Chitinophagales bacterium; assembly: GCA_038328415.1. Lineage (GTDB taxonomy): Bacteria > Bacteroidota > Bacteroidia > Chitinophagales > Saprospiraceae > JAGNXB01. Next base: position 15,205 of record JBBQMA010000004.1, read on the forward strand.
GTGGTTTTTTAGCGGCTACTGCAGGGTATAATGTCTATAACCTTATGCCACAGCTCCTGAAAAAAATTTACGCCGTATATGGCTTGCCGGAGCAAATCGAAGGTTATCCAGGTTTAGGTGAACGCGTGGGTATGTCGGACAATGCGATGAAAGAGCTAAAGGTGTTGCAAACTGTTTTTGCTACTGCCGGCCATCTAACATTACTGAAGCAATACGAAGATGCTTCTGCCTATTACCGATACATTTTGAACATCTTCCCCAGCCGTGAAATTTACAATAATGCAGGTGCCAATTTATTGCTTGCGGCAACATTGCTCTATGCCCCAACTGAAATGCCGTATGCACTTCCTGTGGAGCTGGATCCTACTTCCCGACTATTTGGATTGAAGGCCGTGACCCCAAATCGGGACGCACAACGGAAATTGCTTTTGGAAGAAGCCTTTCAACACATTGACCGGGCGATTCTCCTCGATCCGAAATACAGTCCTGCGTATTTAAATAAAGCCAGCGTATTTGTCTTGTTAGGTCAGTGGGACGATGCAGCCTATTGGATTTTAAAAGGCCGTAAGGCGCCAACTCAATACAGGGAGGCGGATTACCTTATTCTGGAAGGGATCGCGGCGGCTCTTCAACAAGATAAAACAAATGCCAGGCAAAAATTTGAAAAAGCCAGTGAAGGTGGATATCTGCTTGCAGAAATTAACCTTCGGGCCTTGGACCAGCTTCAGCAGGATAGGGCTGTAGCAACTCCGGCAATTGGATTGGAGACAATTGAAAAATTAAATCTTGACGATTTTTTACTAAATCCTTCCGTGGATACGGAGATTGAAGTTGGCCCCAGGTTGTTGGCCGGGTCCAAACAGCTTAAAGATTCACGTATCCTCGTCCATTACGCCGATAATGGTCGTCGTTATGCGGTGTTCCATCTCTGCGAGACAGGTTGCATTGAACTGACGAAATCTTCCATTGGCATTGGTGCCGATAAAGAAGCCCTGATCATTACTTATGGGTTGCCATCAGAAATGGTAGCTCAGCCAGACGGTCTATACCTTATTTATCCCATGAAACGGCTGTTTTTTAAACTAGATCGCAACAATAAAGTAGTGACCTGGGGAATTTATCGACTTTCTAATGAATTGTAATTACCTTAACGCCTGATTTTCAGAGTATAAGTGATTTTTTACCGCTCACTTACTTTATTTATAAAACCATACTGTCATGATCCGTAATCTACTCTCTATTCTTTTTATGCTGGTTATACTTACCAACTCCTGGTCTCAACAGGATGAAGACCCGGTTATCTTAATAGGCGCCACCGGAAAAGTGAGTTATACCGCTAAACCCGGTCTCAATTCGATGGCTATTGTGCCTGGTGCACTCGTCAAGGTTGATGGTATCCTTTCCGTAAAAGGGAAGAGTACAGCTACCTTGCAATATAAACGCAAAATTAAGCATGTAGGACCGAATCAAACCATTGCCTTGAGCGAACTCTTTGGTATGAGTTCCACAAGCAGCTTGTCGTTTGATACTAAATTTGCGGGATATGTGGAGGATGCCTTTGTCATGGCGTATTATACCCCGGAGACCGGAGCCGAGCCCTGGGGACAACTTAAGAAAAAGAAAGGAATGGGCGACGGCTGGGGTGTTGTAGGCGGTAGCCGGGACACAACGGCTCGAAGAGGCACAGGCGACGGCTGGGGTGTTGTAGGCGGAAAAGCTCAAAAAAGCACCGGTGATGGTTGGGGTGGTACTGGTTCTGTGATATATGCGCTGCAACCATTTGGTCATCTGGCGCAGGGCAATGTCGTTTTTGCGTGGTCCCGACCTGCAGGCAAACCAATTTATATCATTGAAATCACCGATAGCAATGGCAAACTGATTCAAAAGGGTTCTACCAGCGATACATCACTTGTTATGAACCTCTCTTCGACAGCATTTGAAGAAGGCGAGACCTATACATGGCAGGTCCGGACACAGGGTACCGCGAATGCCCGGTCAAATGAACTGACCTTTCAAATGAATTCGATAGCAGACCGGGACAACATTTTGTCCAAAACCGAGAAAACCGCAGCATTTGAAAATGCCCCTCAGGAAGTCCGCCATTTGATGCATGCGGTGGCTATGGAAGAAAAGGAATGGTATGCAGATGCCATCGAATATTACGCCAAAGCACAACGTATGAAAGGAAGTAAATCTGCCACACCCCGGTTAATGCACAGCGCATTTTGGAATCGCCGGGGCATACCTGCCAGAGCAGTTTCCGTGTATAATGTGAACTAAATTTAGACCACTTCGGATATGGTGATCGCTACAGATGGAGGTCCAAAAACACTAAATGTTTAATTCATTCAGGTCCCATTTATTCAGCTAAAAAGGAGGACAACTTCATGCGAGTTGTCCTCCTTTTTTTAGGACAGTATGCAAACATCAATAATAATTCATTCATGTTATTAATCAGGTACTCTGCTTGAGCGCAAATAACGATAAAAATACGCCACCTTAACACATGTGCCAATAGCGGGCGCAGAATCAGCCTGAGCTGGAAGATCGCAGAGATTTCATCAAACATCCAACACCTAACTCCCAACAACTTGGGAGAATCATCGTGTCATTTTCACAAACTGTTTGGAAAGGTTGAATGTTAGAAGGTTTGTTCAGACTCCCATACCTGCATGCATTACCTCGGTCTATTTGCGCTTATTCGGTAATGAGGGTTAAGATGGTTAGGGCTTGAGCCAGCGCATCTTCATCCATTCTACATTCTACATTCTACATTCTACATTCTACATTCTACATTCTACATTCTACATTCTACATTCTACATTCTACATTCTACTTTTCCGTCGGTCCTCCGTCCATTTCGTTGCTGGTTGTTTGTTAGTTTTTGTGCACCTCTCATTACCCCGCCATCCCCTGCTATCTAGGGTTATGAGTATTTAGAAATTTTGGTTTTGGGGGTCCGCATACATTACGCCGTCATCCGCTGCGATATGCCACCGGGCCAAAATGGTAGAATATACATAACGTTTCAAGCGATCCGTATCATTGAAAATAATTCGGATTGCACACTTTGCATATAAATAAATCCGGGCACTAGCAGGACAACGTTCGATGTACCTTTGTCAAGGCTCTTTGGATAGATCCGGGAAGGGCATCATTCTTCCTATTAAGGAAAATACTGCGCCATGAGCTTGGAATAGGCTGGCAGTTTACGAACTTCAGATAAAAATGGAATAGTCTGAATGGTATCCTTTTCGGCAAATCCACTTTCTAAAGCCTGTTTCAGATTGGCAAGCGCTTTATCGGTTTGTCCGAGAGCGGCATGATTCAAGGTTAATCCAAACCAGGCATCTCCTTGTTCCGGATGAAGGGCAACTAATGACTCAAAATATTGGAGGGAAACAGTGTAATCCGCCAGGTCGAAATGCAATACACCTAAATTCATGATACATTCCTGATTATCCGGCTCACTTTGGAGGAAAGTCTCCCAGTTTTTCTTCGCTGCTTGATAATTTTTCACATCATAGTAAACATGCCCCAGTTGGTTATAACCAGCAGAATAATCTGGATCATAGTGGAGGCAATTATTAAATTGGCTGATAGCACCTTCAAAATCTTCTTTGATTGTCAAGGCCCGGCCAAGATTATAGTGAGCCAACGCAAAAGTGCTATCGCGCGATAAGGCCTGACGGCAATGCAGGATCGCTTCATCCGTCTGGCCTTGAGCGACATAACTGCCACACAAGTTGGTGCGGGCAAGTACCCAGGTAGGTGAAAAGTCAAGGGCCCGTTTGAAATGGTTAATACTCTCCTCAAACCGGTCTTCCCGGCGTGCCAGAAGACCCAATTCATTATGGGCATATGCTGCAGCCGTATCGAGTCGAAGAACAAGCTCCTGCAGGGCTTTTGCCTCACTATACAGGGTGGGGTCCTTCTCCTGCTCGCCGCGCAGGCGAAGATTTAATCCTTTGAAATACGTTTCCTTGGCCTTGAGTTCATGGAATAGAAAATGGTCCTTACCAAGTACCTCGCCGGCTTTGGCCAGATACTGCGGATAGAGCTCGTAACGCTCATCATAGGCCCAGCGACGTTGCAGTTCAGAAGGATTTGCGGCCAGGTAGTCATTGATAGCGGTCTGCGATTCTTCCTGCAACGCGGCAGCCAGATTAAGTCGCATGTCCGTGCGATAGGGAGCAATGACTTCTAGATCAGCGATCCGTACCCAGATATCATAGGCGCAGGTACCGGATGGTTCGAGGAGTTGTTTTTTCTGCAAGGCCTCCACAAACAGGTGGTAGAAGACCATCGTCAGGGAATCACTTTCACCCACAGGTGCAGGGATTCCCTTGGCTTTGACCTCACCAGAATGGCCGTTAGCGACTTCTTTGTTGCGTTTGGATTTAAGTGCTTCCAACGCGGTGGGATCTACTTTGCTAATCACCATTCCTTTATTGCCGATGACCATCGGAATCTGGCTTTTAGGAGCAGTGGCAGGAGGGATATAATCTTCCAGGTATCGTTGCAACTCCAGGAGTGACACTTGCTGATCCTCGTTCTTGTCCGCCAGACCGGTGAGCCCATCAACCAGGTAGTACGTGAACACGCCGTGCCCCCCTCCCCATTGCGTCCCTTCGAGACTGAATTCATTGGGTTGGCAGGAGAGTATTTTGGCCTCATTGGCAAACTGGTCCGAAAGGGTCTTGGCTGTTGCCTGTGATCCGCTAAAATCTTCACCAGCCAGTTTGCCGGAGCGACAGGCATCGGCGATCATAATCACCTGTGCCTTTTTTGTTGAGCTGATGGTTTTGATAATAGACTGCAGGTAATAGATGGGAAAGCCTCCGGCCATGTAATTGGCAGCCGGGGCATCGTAGGCGAGGAGGTAACCATGATTCATAATGGTCTGATTCTCCATGTCCCCGTGACCAGAAAAATAAAGGAGGGCCAGATCTCCTTCATCGCTAGCTTCTATCAGCCAGGTATAGGCAGAGACCATCTGACCATAAGTAGCCTCTTTATTCGTAAGCAGTTTGATGTTTTCAGAGGCAATGTTGCCACCCGCTGCCGACTGCAGCCAGGAGCCAAAGAGCGCCGCATCCTCATGAGAAAACTGTAAGCGGGGGATACGCGCATCCTGGTATTCGGATACACCGACGATCACCGCACGCGTCTGCCCTTGTTTGACCATGGGCCTGATCTGGCCCTGAAGGAGGAAACCCGGCAGGAGCAAAAAACTAAGGAAGAGAAGCGATCTGAAAAAGATCATAGGGGGAATTGAAGGTAAACAACGTAAATCAAGCGACTAAGATAGGCACATTTCCGCTTAAAGGGCAACACCCACCCCCACCGGGGAGGATGTCGTTGATCCCTGCAGCATGAGGTTTATTTGATACGCAGGACGCAGGTTACCTCATTCTAGAAATGAAAAATTAATAAATAGAAGACTGAATGGCCATAAATCCAAAGGACTATTGGTTCTCCTGGCTTTTAACTTGCCCGTTGTTATCCTTATCAGCATCTGACAAATACACATCAATTCTTAAATCGGGATCGCTTAGATTAGTAATTCTGATGTCAATATTATTATTGCGGCCTGATTCAATATAACTATAATTGAAATTCTCACTAGGCATACAAAGCTGAAAGCTGCCATCATCCCCGGTTCTTGTGAATCTAGTCGTATTAGATGACTGAACTCTCATACCGCTTTTTTCAGTTCCATCATTATTATACACCTTTCCTCTTAACTGTTTGTAATCTGACGCACAATTTATCAAAGTAGTC
>JBBQMA010000005.1:0-20086 GCA_038328415.1 Chitinophagales bacterium
TATAATTTGAAATGTATTTTTAGAGAATATGTTTCTGGTTAGTTCAATAATTATGTATTTTCTTTAACTACTAGATAAAACTTATTTTGAAGTAAATCAAATTTCTCAATGTTAAAATTAGTAGGCAAAGCAAATACCGAATTTTTGAACGAACCAGAAGCTAAAGAAATATTTGAGAATTTGCCATTGATTTTTAGAGAAAAGGGATCTGGAACCCTACAAACCATGGAAAAATTTATTGAAGAAAATAATATTTCTGTTTTAAGAAAGATGGAACTTTCCTCTAATGAGGCAGTCAAACAAGCTTTATTAGCTGATTTAGGTTATTCGATTATGCCTTTGATTGGAATTAAAAATGAATTGCACAATAAGGAATTACAAATTATACCAGTTAAAGGTCTTCCCATTATAACAACCTGGAGATTAGTTTGGTTAAAAGGAAAAAAACATTCACCTGTTTCGTCTGCTTTTTTAGAATATTTACACATGGAAATACAAAATATTGTCCGTGATAAATTTTCTTGGTATGAACAATATTAGTTGGTTGGTTGTTGACATTTTTCTTTATACCGTTGTGCGGTGGGCATAACGACCAGTATTCCAAGGTGGGCTGACAGGCGATTATTTTTATGTTATGCTTTCGAGGTGAAACTATTCATACTAATTGTGCGGATGGATTATATGCAAAGCAGTTTTGTTTTTATCTAGTAAGAACTGAGTGGTTTTTTTGTTCTAATTTGTGATTTAAAGTCCTTTACGTTTCGCTTGAAGAGGGTATTGTTGGCCTCAAACTTGCTGGCAATTTGATTATATAGGTATTTTTTGTCTCCTATTCTTGTTGTTTGGTCCAAATTCTACTTCTTGCGCTAGTTACAGGCTAACCACTTGATTGAATATGATAGCCGATTGGCTATCAGAAACATATGAGTTGATGATTTTGAATGCTTTTACGAATACTCCAGTAATTCCCTATATAAATAGTATTTATTTTCGGTTTCTGGAAGGTGTCTACTAAAACTATACCGTAGCATGTCCTCAATCTCTCATACAAAATTCATATTTCCTCCAGGTTCACTGCTTTGTCAAATAGGAATTGTTAAGTAAGTAGTACCACCCCACAATGGTGAATTGGCTCCATTGGGACAATCAACGTTAAAATAGGTGTTTCCATCAAGCTATTAATGTCGCGAGTCCCGGTATGCTTACAAAGGTTGGGATAATCTTAATATTAAAGTAGAAAGTTAGTGTTTGATTCTTTTATTATATTCACAATTGGACCATAGGAATTTACTTAAAGTTTTGAGTTTCCTAGAACCATGGAAATACCACGTCGATGATGTTGATTAACATCGTAGAATGACAATCTAATTGGCCCACTAAAACAATCACATAATACTATCTGGCAATTAATTCTACTATTCTACGTATTGCCAATGGCGGATTAATACTATAGTTTAACATAACTGGTTGTTTATAATTGGTATAACAATCCGCTCGTGGCGGATGAATACTTGAGAGTTGAAAATGAAAAACTTATACCAATCCAGTATTAAGCCCTATTAGTCAGACCTGCAGCCAAGTTCTACAATACAAGGAGGTTCTAGAATTCTTACAAATGCCCTAGTAGAAGAATACGAACCAACCACTTCCACACCTTGTATAACTACGCTATATCCACCTACTTTAGGGTAATGTCTTTGTCCATCACTACATCCTTAAAGTTGAGGATAATGTTCACCGATTCTAAATTGATTTCTTCGGATTGTGTACCTTCAATGTTTGCCTAGCATTTTCTAGTAAATTTTAGAGATTCCGTTTCAGATTGACTTAGTTAAGGAATGAAACGTACTCCGAAATGACCACCGGAATCACCTTATGTCCATCATGATCTGGATGTTCCTCTTTACAGTAGGAATATGGTGTTTTATTATTTGTTTTCAAAATGAAATGTATAAGAGGGTTACATTCATCCTGATCAGTATACCGTTGAGCAGATCGGAAAAGAGGATAGCAATGATCGTCACAATGAAAGGTAGAAACTGTCGCACACCAGCGTTCATTTGCGATTTGTAAAGACCCGGTTTGGTCAGTTTAAAACCAACAATCAACAAAACAGCCGCAAGCGTAGAAAGCGCAATCAAATTTGATACGGTCGGAATAAGCAACGCACATACAAGGATCAAGATACCGTGATAAACGGCTGACATTTTAGTGCGTGCTATAGCTTCCACGTTGGTCGAACTCCGGACAATAGCAACAGTCATTGGCAATCCGCCCAGGAATCCACTCATCAAGTTACCTACACCCTGGTCCTTCAGTTCCTGGTTATTTGGCGTGAGCCGCTTGTGGGGATCGAGTTTGTCGATGGCTTCCATACTCAACACATGGTCTCAATACCGGCTATACTGGCAATTAGGAAGGCTATTTTGCACACGGCCGGATTGCCAATCGCACTAAAATCTAGAGAAACCAGTACAGATCCAATCCCATTCCCAAAATCAAGCGGTGGTATCTGCAGCAAATGGCTAGTTTCGATCAACAACGAAGGATCAATTGTGAATACTACCTGGTTGAGTAACACAGCCGTCACAACTGCCAATAGCGCTCCGAGGATTAGTTTGAGGCTGGGGATCTTGTTTTTGATAATATTATCCCAGAGCAATTTGATAAGCAGGGAAATCATCCCGACCGCCAACGCACCGGGATGCACATTGCTAATCTCTAAAAAAGCTCCTCAAACGTATTCTTACCATCTGTCCCGATGAAGTTCATTTCTCCAAAAGCATCCTGATCAATACCCAGATAATGAGGTATCTGCTTCATGATCAGGATGAGTCCGATCGCGGCCAACATGCCCTTGATCACCGATACAGGGAAATTTAATCCAAAGATCCCGACTTTGATATACCCCAATAAAAGCTGTAGCGCACCGGCAATCATAACAGCTACGAGAAAAATCTCAAATCCACCCAAATCTGAAATCGCATCCAGCACTATAACCGTCAATCCCGCCGCAAGACCCGATACACTCAAGTGGTAACCGATCAGCATGCCCACGACTTTTCCACCGATTATACCAGCCACCAGATCAGACATAAGTGGTGCACCGGCGGCCAGCGAAATACCGAATTGGGAGCGCAACAAGGAACACCACGACACCTGCGGGAAAGTCTGTGCCTAAATGGGATAAGGTAGATTTCATAACTAGTTTGTATTTTCCGGACTTAATATCGGAACCTTAAATACAATAAGCCACATAAATGGTTAGCAAAACGCCTTTAGAATCCTCTAAAGCCTTACATATATATGGTTTCACACGCTATTCACCAGGCAGGTGTACATCACCTTTAAGGTCTTGGAAAGCGAAATGTTCGTTATTTGGATCTATTCATTTGGGATAATCCCTATAATCCCCTAACTTGCCTTGCGATTCCCAACTCTAACCATCTATTCATGCGATTTGGATTGATATTACTGGTGCTCCTAGCCATTACTTCCTGCTCTAAGCAAGAGGTTTTAATACCTGACAACCAACCACCGAATTATGATGGTGTCCCGCTGGTCAAAATCCAGAATTTCGTCAACCGACTTTACATTGACCTGATTGCTCGTGAGCCATTGGATACCGAAATGGCCGCTGAAGTAGAGAAACTCCAACTTGGCAAACTTTCGAAGGAAGCCCGCCTCGATCTCGTCATCAGGCTGCAAACAAACAAGGATTTTATCGAAGGTGATACCAGCTACCGCAGGGCATATGTGCAGAACTTATACAATCTGGCCAAAATCCGTACCCTCGAAGGGGCTAGTGATGGCGAAATTGCAGGCGATGCCGGCATTTTTAATTTTGCCGCCGTTAAAGATAGCATTGAAGGCAACTGGGAGGGATATGCGCGCAACACCCGGGAGCGTGACAAACTTCTCATCGTCATTCAAAGCCGCGAAGAGCTCGAATCCGGCCAAATCACCTTTGCCGACTTATTTGGCCGAATGGTCAATAACTCGATCTACGACAAAATCAACATGAACACCGTCAATTTTGTCAACGCAACCTTCGACAATCTTCTGTGGCGCTACCCGACAAAATCCGAACTTCTCGTGGGCTTCAATATGATCGAACTCAACACCCCCGGTGTCCTTTTTGGTAAGCAGGGAGCCAGCAAGGATGACTATGTACAGATAGTGTCCACCTCCAGAGAAATCTATGAAGGGCTCATCATTTGGGCCTACCGCCAGCTCGTATCCCGTACACCGAGCAGTGTGGAAACAAGTTCCCTGCTAGAGGATTTCCTGACCCACCGCCACATACGTCTTATTCAACAACACATCCTCGTAACTGATGAATATGCAAATTTTTAACCGCCATACTTTTGCTGCATTGGCGCTGACTCTCGCGGTCCTTATGCCCGCATGCAAGGAAAACACCTACGTGTACGGGCTTGAAGATATCACCGTCCAGCCTGTGGATCTCAGTGGCAAAAAGGCAAAGACACCTGAACAGTACATTGCCATCCTCTATGCCAACCTGTACCAAAAAGCGATGAGCCCCAACCAACTGGTAAGGGCCACAGAAACGATTACGTCCATCGGAGATAAGCAAGTGGCTTATGAAACGGTGATCAGCAAATTCATGAATGATCCCAATATCATCCTGCCCTCCATTGAATCTATGCGGCAGGATCCTGAGGCATTTATCACTGAAACATACAAACGGTTTTTTGTGCGCGTACCAACTGAAGCTGAAAAAACGTACATGATCAACTACATCAACTCCCACCCGGAGGTGACGGCTGAACACGTGTATTACGCCTTTGCCATTTCCAACGAGTATTACTTCTATTAATCACGACCAGCAGAAAGGACTATGCGAAACATGAAACGCAGGGATTTTATTAAAAAAGCGTCACTTGCCACCGGTGCGGCGCTGACGATGCCCTACCTCTTGCCAACCGGGCGGCTCTTTGCCCAAAGCGGCCGGCAAATGGCGGAGCACGTGGTGCTGGTCATGTTTGCCGGAGGTGTACGCCAACAGGAAGCCGTTCTGCAAAGGTATCTGGCAGACAGTCAGGAGTTGCCGATCGAAGGGAATATCATGTACAATATGCTCACCGGCGCACCGCCCGATTTGAAAATCGTTTACGGACCGACCAGTCCCGGCGGACAACCCGGCGGACAACCGATTAGTTCGATTTTGCAAACACCCTTGGACCAACAGGGCACGCTCTTTCCGGAGGTGCGTTTCTCCAAAGCAGGAACCGGGCATTTTGTAGGTCTCAGCACCGGGGTCACCGGTTATTATGGAGTAACACAAGGACTTCGTCAGCGCCCCTTGCACCCGACGGTTTTTGAATATGTTCGCCGGTTTGGAAATGCCAAGGCCTCCGATGTATGGTTTATCGGTAACGGCATTGGCAATTCAACCCCTCTGCTAAACCATTCTGAATATCCCGGCTTTGGTTCGAGGTACGGGGCCAATTTTTTTGCTCCGAATATCACCTTTGGCGGCCGTGGATTAGACTTCCTGAAGGGCTTCAAGGTCTACCACCCGGATGAGGAACTCATCCCCATCCGCGAAATGCAGGGGTTCCTGAATAACGGATTCAATTTGGCCGGCAGAGAAATTCCCCATCTGTTCAATACCGAGGAAGAGAAGTTTGACATCAAGGAATTTATCCGCACCACCTTCGAACGGCTGGAAAATAACCAGGTCGCCTTCCCACCGGTCACGGATAACGGTGACCTGTCTACACTGGGATACACTACCGAAATACTGCGCTGGTTCAAGCCCAAACTAACGGTGATCAATATGAGTGCCGTGGATTCCTGTCATGGCAGTTATACATCGTACCTCAAGGCCCTGCACCGGGCTGACCATGGTGTTGCCCATATCTGGAACTACATCCAGAACAATATACCAGAAATGGCCAATAATACCATCATGATGGTCATGCCGGAACACGGCCGAAACCTGAATCCCAACCCCATCACCGACGAAAACGACTGGTTTGCCTTTGACCATGATTCCGATGCCAACTCCCGAAGGATCTTCACCATGATGGTAGGGCCGAACGTGCCTTCCAATCTGAAGGTCGGATCAGAAAGCAATCCGGTAGGTGATGCAGCAGATACTGCAATGACCATAGCCGATATACTGGGAATCAAACAGGAAGTGCAGGATGCCGGTCTGATGGACTTTGGAGCCATGTCTTTATTTGACCGAATTTAAATTAAGGCCAATGCGTTTTTTTACAACAACATCTCTTTTTTTGCTTTTGGCTTTCTTCGTATTGTACGGCATAACTGCATGTGATAAAGCATCTGAAAATAACCCCTTCGACAAGGACGACGACCCGATACCAGCGGATACGACCCTGGTTAATTTGGATTTGAATTCGATTGAAGGGCTGCATGCCCGCGTCTTTTTCCCGACCTGTGCCAACAGCGGTTGTCATGATGGCACCTTTGAACCAGACTTTCGGACGATAGAAAGTACCTACAATACCCTGGTGTACCACCCGATCATCAAAAATAACCCACAGGGCACTTATCAGTATCGGGTTGTACCCGGCAATCCCGACGCGTCACAGATTATAGCCCGTCTTACTTTTGACATTGACGGCCAATCGGGCATCATGCCACTGATCGTGGATCAGGGTGCAGAATGGAACACGAAGAAGGATGATTTCATCCAGCATGTGCGCAATTGGATCCAGCAAGGCGCCAAGGACATTTATGGGCAATCCTATAGTCTGATTGATGCCGTACCGACCATGCTAGGCGTACTGGGCCAGGTAAATGGGGTGAATATGGAGCGGACCGATGGCGGCCAGGGTGCATTGCGCATACCCCAGATCGAAAATCAGTTATCGCTGTACTTCAGCCTTTTCGATGATAAAACGCTGCCGCAAAATCTGAGTGTAAATGAAATACGTTTTGCGGATGGACCGGACAATTTTGTCGGAAAGCCGGCAATGCCGTTGGAAATACTGGCCACCCCAGTAAGTGGCATTGGGTTTCAGGGCCAGCCGGTCAGTTTTACCCATCGGATAGTGATCGATCCACAACAATTGGCGACATTAAATCAGACGATTTATTTCCGCATTTACGTCAAAGATACCGTCAACCCGACAACGGAACTGCCTACCAATGCCGGTGCCTACTATATCAAAAATTACTTTTCATTCATGATAATCGAATGAAGCAATACCTACACCTAAGCTTACTTGTTTTGGGAATTTTTGGTTTCATTGCCTGTGAAAAAAAGAGCGATGATTTGCCTTTCCCTGTCATCCCCAGCCTTCAACTTCTTGAGGTCAGCCAAAGCGAAGTAGTAGAATTTCAGGATACCCTTGAGTTCCTGCTGTTTTATAAGGATGGCGATGGCGATCTGGGCAATTTTGATCCGGACATTCCAGGCCTCATTGTGAAAGATGAGCGCTTGTCCGAACCAGATAGTTTTCACCTTCAACCCCTTGCGCCTTCCGGTGTGACCGTACCCATACAAGGCGAACTTAGAGTCCGTTTGCCCCAATTATTCCTCTTGGGGAATGGCAATAGTGAAACAACCCGGTTTCGTATTAAGCTGCTGGATCGGGCAGGCAATGAGAGCAATGAAGTGCGGACCACCCCAATAAAAATCATCCGATGAAACCAGGCTTTACGCTTCTTCTGCTCCTTGGATGGTTGATGGGCTTTCTCAATACCGGTTTGGCCCAGACAACCTACCCCATGGCCAATCAAACCGTGACGGAGTGTGACGGTATTTTAACAGATAGTGAGCTGGGTCTCCTGCCGGGCGTTTATGCCCACAATGAGAACCTAACGTTTACCATCTGCATCAATCAGGCAGACAAAATAACCCTCAATTTTGTGTCCTTCTGTACAGAGGAAACCTTTGATATCCTCCGCATTTTTGATGGACCGGATACCCTGTCTACGCTCATTGGAGGCCCTTACTCCGGTGCACTTGGTCCATTCAGTGTCACGGCCACTAGCGGCTGCTTGACCATCAATTTTATTTCGGACCCCAATGTCGTCTGTACAGGCTGGGTGGCTATCTGGGATACGGAGGTGGACCCACCCTTACCTCCCGCTTTTCTACCCATAGGAAACGTACCCTGTTTTAGCGATGAAATAATAATTACTCTCAACAAACCAGTAGCTTGTGACTCCGTGAACACCGGTGCGTTTACATTGTTTGGAGCAAAGACTTATCCGGTCATCAATGCCGTTCCTATCAATTGTGTGGGCGGTAAAACATCCACCATCCGTATTACATTGGGTAGTCCCATCGATTTTAGCGGATCCTATACCGTGCGGTTTAAAGGATTTCAGCAGGACGAATGCGGATATCCTCATCCCTTCAGCATAGAAACGGGATTTAGCGTGAATGACTGCCCCCTATCGGTAGTATTGTCCCTGGATCCTGATCCATTTTGTGCGGGCCATTGTAGCCAGTTGACCGCAACTGCGGCCGGAGGTGATCCCAATACCTATAGCTACAAATGGAGCCCGGTGGCGCCAAATGCCAAAACGATCCAGGTCTGTACATCCGTTCCTATCCTGTATTCCGTTACGGTGACTGATGCTGCCGGATCTGTCCCTGCAGTGGCCAGCCTGCTGATTACACCGCTTCCCAAGCCGTACATCGGAATGGATACTACCTTGTGTCAAACCAATCCCTCCTTCTGGATACCGACCACTATTCCCGGTGGGAACTGGTATGGGCGGGGTATAAACCCTGATCGCCGTTGGGAAAGTAGATGGGATGCCTGGCGGTTGGGTGGAAACCTGATCGATCAAGTCATCTATGAGGCACCAAATGGGTGTACGGATACGCTAATCATCAATAAGATACCTTTAAACCAAGGTGGTCAAAACGCCGCTTGCCCGGGCTCGCCCGTTTTCAAGGTATCCGGTGGCTCACCTGCCGGCGGCACCTGGAGCGGAGCAGGAGGTATCACACCAACCGGATTTTTTGATCCAACGACACCGGGAGTTTATACCGTAACGTATACTCATCCCAACGGATGCAGCGGTAGCAAAAATATAAATGTAGCCGATCTGGTTTTGCCTCCTGATGATACCATCTGTGCTTCTGAACCGATCTTCAATATTCCCGTGACCCCATATGGAGGCACTTGGAGTGGAACAGGTATCGTCAATCCCGGGAATGGACGGTTTGATCCCAGAGAGGCGGTACTTGGCGACAATATCCTTATCTATACCGCCAATGGTTGTAAGGATACTATGAATATCCACGTGCGAAATATCGATGCAGCCTGGGATATCCTGGCTTGTCCGGATGCACCACCATTCATTTTGCCCGGCAACTGGACCACCGGAGGAGTGTGGACAGGAGCAGGAATACTGGACTCCATTACTGGCCTGTATGATCCCTCTGTATTGGGGCATGATGCCAATGAAACGGTGACGTTAACTGTGGACGGTTGTGCCGATACCCGTATCGTATACATCCGTGAGACAGGCATTTATATGAATGATACCCTACGCTTTTGTATGGAAGAGGATAGTTTTGAGTTGCGCTGGGAGTCCGTTCAAAATTCGCCCTGGAATGGCAGCTGGACAGGTCCTGGTACCTTCCAAAACCAAAGTCATGAATGGCGCTGGTACTTTAGTCCCTGGCAGGCTGGTCCGGGTCTACACAAATATGTGTACACGGCAAATGGATGTTCAGACAGTATGGTGATGGAGGTTTACTCTCCACCGCTGGTGCAAGCAGATACCATTTGTATTGAATCACCCCCCTACTATTTGACATCCACACCCTTGTCCTCCTGGTGGACAGGTGCGGGGATCATCAACCAGAATACGGGCTTGTTTGACCCTAAACAAGCAGGACAAGGCATCCATACCATTACCACCACCTCCACAACGGGGTGCCCGGGTGGTGGATTTGTTGTCGTGCAACCGCCGGACACGGCCTCATTGTCCGGTCTCGAATCAGTGTATTGCCATCGCGATACCAATATCCAGATCTTGATTAGTCCGCCAGGCGGCCAATTGACGATAAACGGCCTTTCTTCACCTCCTGTTTTTAATCCAACGATGCAAGGTGAAGGTTTGCACGTCATCCGCTATCTGATTGGCTCCGGCGAGTGTAGTGATGAGAAGATTCGATATGTCAATGTAGGCCCGCCGGTCAGTGTGACCACGGCTTTTGTAAGTGATACCATCTGTTTTGCCAAAGGGCGGCAAATCAGCGCCCAGGGTATAGGCGGCAGCTCGCTGGGCAACTATTCCTATGTTTGGAATCAGGGCGTAGGCTTTGGTCAGACCCATCTGGTCATACCTGATGGGACAACCTCCTATTCGGTCACGGTCTCCGATGGCTGCTCCGATCCGGCATCAGGATCGTTGCAGATTGTGGTGCGGCCCCAGATAGATATATCTTTCCAGACTGGACCACTGGTCTGTTATGGAGATACAACGTTTGCCACCGTAACGGCACTGCCTCTAGCCTCTTATGATTATACTTGGAAGACCAATCCCCCCCGAAAGGGAAGTACGATCAATGGGCTTTCGGGGACCTACAACGTAGAAGTCGTCGATATAAAGACCGGATGTAAAACAGATGGCAAGGTCACCGTGCCCGGATACCCGCCCATACAGGCTAATTTTGCCGTGTCACCAAATGGCGAGTGCGTCACCATTATCGAACCAAATATCCAGATCCTTGACTTTAGCAATGGGGCCGTTACAGGAAGCTGGACTTTTGGAGATGGATCACCTTTAAGGCCGTATGTGGAAGGACTGGATGTAGCGCATACCTACCGCGACACCGGTGTATATACGGTAACATTGACTATTAAAAATCTGGGTGGTTGTACGAGTAAACACGAAGAGCAGGTGTGCGTGAAAGCCGTCACAACGCTCTTTATCCCCAACGCACTAACGGCAAATGGCGATGGACAAAACGACTTTTTCCAATTGGTGGGCATAGGTGTAGAGGATATCACCTGGCAGATATTTGATCGCTGGGGACAAATGGTTTTTGAGGGCAGTAGCCTGGATGACCGATGGGAAGGCAACTACAATAATCAGCCCTTGCCTCAAGGCGCCTATGTCTTCAAAGCGCGATACAAAACTTTGTATCTCGAAGGATGGCAAGAGTCGACAGGTACGGTGATGTTATTGAGGTAAGCGGCGGATTACCTGAGTTCTTCCAGGGTATCAAGCATTACATCAAGATCATCGACGGCCAGAAGTCCGACCTGTTCTTCGGACGGTGATGTAAAGCAATACCGTACAGGAAGAGCCATGCCTACCAACTGGTTCCACTGATCGGGAGCAAGTTGGGTGCTGAGGATAATGGAATGCGCTGCCGCCAAAGCGCGCAAAGTTGGCTCTAGGGATCGAATTTCGTCAATGGTCCATGCGTCCAACCGGATCAACTGGGAATCAGCCAGAGCAGCAGCGGTTATCCAGGACACCAGATTTGCAGGATCGCTGCCAGCTTCTGGACACCACTCTTTGAAAATGGTTAACCCTGCGGGCAAGCCCTGTAAGGACCCAAAATGGCCCAGGAGCAGACCCTCAGGTTGCACGTTTTCGAGCGTCTCGATATCCAGACTATCCGCGCCCAATGCCAGATAGAGCCCTGATTTTGGACCCTCCACCCACTCTTTGATAGCAAGGATCTGCCTCAGCGAAACGCCATTGCCTGCCTGGGGGTCATAAAATAACCATTCAGCACCTCGGGCTGCAAAATACCGGGCTGCCGAGAGGTTTGTAATTTTGTCAGCGATGAAACCGTTCATGACGCTAAGGTCGCATATCCTCGGAACCCAACAACAAGAAACGTATGAATACGCATTACTTTGAGGCGGTATTTGATGTAGTCCGGGTGGTGCCCAAGGGGCGGGTCACAACCTATGGAGCTATAGCTGACTTTCTGGCTTTGGGTTCGGCTAGAATGGTGGGATGGGCGCTGCGCCACAGTATTGATGAGTCACTACCGATACCTGCACACCGGGTAGTCAATCGCAATGGCGAACTCACAGGGCGCCTGCATTTTGCCACGCCTACTCGCATGGCCGAGTTGCTCCATATGGATGGGGTGCTTGTAGAAGACGCTAAAGTAATTGGCTTTAAATCCTTGTTCTGGCATCCGGCAGAAATGGTTGAATGAGTATTCGGTTCTATACTCACGCTACGTCAATACCGCATCGAATTGTGCACGTTTTATGAACTATTCATGACACAGGATCATTGTATATGTAGATCCCGAACCGAAACCCAAGATCGATTACCCGTATCCAACATGCCGGATGCGGGTCTTTTTTTGTCTGGTATAGGTTAAAAAACCGGAAAAGGCACGATCGGAAAGTCATTCCCGATGGGTCATTCTAAGCAAATCTTAAGGATATATATTTTCATTAGATCCTCAAAGTCAATAACTTTGTTTTTTATAAGGACTTGAATTCGATGTTGGTGGTTCTTGTTTTTCGTCGAACGGATGCCATCTAATCACCTTCTATCAGTTTCTTGTTAGTCCTTCTTTGCTGAATAGAATCAGCTTATTCATTTTAATTCGAAATTATTTGCCTCATGAAAAGATTCCTTACGCTATTCCTGTTGTCCGCCGTGTTATTTCAGGTATCCTGTACAAAGGACGATGATTTATCCATGGGCGGAGATCATCCCAAATTGATAGATGGAAAGCTAGCTCAGCAATGGTTTAAGCTGGAATGCACCATTGTAAAAGAAACTCCGGGTATGTTTCCACCCCAAGCTGCAAGGGCATTTGGATATACCGGGCTTGCATTATATGAAACCGTTGTACAAGGATGGCCCGAAGCAAAAAGCCTTGCAGGGCAGATTAGCGGGTTAAATGCGGGCATGTTGCCTTTGGCCAATACAGACCAGTATTCCTATGACTGGGGCATTGCATCCAACGCCGCTTTGGCCGATATCATGCGGAAAATGTTTGAGATCAAAATCACCCCCGCCAATCTCGCCGCTATTAATGCCTTGGAGAAATTGTGGAAAGATGATTTGTCGAATGCTCTGGAACCGGCAGTAGTAGAGCGCTCTGAGGCTTTTGGCAAAGCAATGGCTACAGCCATATATGCCTATTCCGCTTCGGATGGCGGTCATCAGTCTCAGATTGATCCCTTTCAGTTGCCTTTTACCTTGCCCACGAATAATGGAGCATGGATTCCTACGAGTGCAGCACTTAATCCGTTAGCACCCAAGTGGGCACAAAACAGAGCCTTTGTATTTGACAATATCGCAGAGGCACAACCTGCACCGCATATTCCATTTGATACGGATCCCACGTCTGATTTTTATCAGGCTGCAATGGATGTATATACCATCGTCACAAATGCTACCGAGGAACAAAAAGATATCGCCAAATTCTGGGCAGACGATCCTTTTAATACATGTACCCCTACGGGTCATACCTTTAATATTTTGACCCAGCTCCTGGAGGAAACGAATGCCAACCTGGCCAAAAGTGCTGTGGCGTATGCCAAACTGGGTTTAGCTGAAAATGACGCATTTATCTGCTGTTGGAAAACGAAATATGATCATTTTTTAATTCGCCCCGTAAGCTATATCAAGCAGCACATTGATCCTGCTTTTGCAACAGTTATCGGAACGCCACCGTTTCCTGCCTTTACCTCGGGCCATGCCACAGAGGCAGCCGCCGGGTCGCAGGTGTTTGTTGAGATGTTTACCAATGGCGACGGCAATTACGATTTTACAGACCGCACACAAATCCAATTTGGTTTTCCTATTCGCACGTATACCAATTTCAATCAGATGGCGGAAGAATGTGCCGATTCGCGCCTTTTTGGTGGAATCCACTACGACATGGATAACCAGATTGGACTGACAATGGGCCGCATCGTAGGCCAAAATGTAATCACTAAATTAGATTGGCCAACCAGTTTTTAATGCCATTTATTCCTGTAAATTTATTGAGGGCCACGCTAACGGTTAACCGATTGATGGCCCTTTTTTTAATCCTGCTCCTTGCCGGTTGTGGACCTGCACGCTCTGATTCGCAGGTAGAGGAAGATGCCCGTGCATTAGCCGAAATATATTGTAAAGCCCAAATGCTTAGAGCGGAGCGATTCCAATTGGCTGATGAAATCCGGTTCTTGGAGGATTCTATCATGATGTTTCCTGATGCACCCGAAACAAAAAACCGTGAGCTTGCTTTGCAGGAATTGCAGGCTACGACCACCTCTATGTGGCAGCGTACAAAAAGTGTGGCTGACTCCATTAATAGATTATTGGATAGTTTTTATAAGGGTAATTATCCTGAAAAAGCGGATCGAAGCCGACTGGATAAGGAACTGGAAAAAGTAATGCGTGATGTTTGCGATGTCAACCCGGCGTCGGATTTATTAAAATAAATAACGATCATACGCTTTCGAAATTCATCGCGTTAGCTTTAAATAAATTTCCCTGTTGTGATAGCTATTAACCACACCGAAGGATCAAGATGGTCCAAAATACTACCTATCGGTATTCCATTATTGCTCACCCTGTTTTTGTTTTATATCGACGAGGGATATTATGACTTTCGGTGGATGCAGGAACCCGGTAACTGGGTGCCCTTTTTCCTCTATTGGGGAGCAATGATATTGGGGCAATTCCTGATTAATTACGTATTGCCAGGCGCTATACAAGGGGCCCGTAGGTTGATAATTATTATAGTGCTGGGTATTCCCATTGGTTTATTTCTGCTCTTTTTCCTCTTTATGGGGTGGATGACGATTTCTGATTATTTATAAAGGGGATGACATGTAATTAGCTGGTCCCCAGCTCATATTGCCGCCTGATTTGCACATATTTACAGGTGCTAATTCACAAAAACCATACTTCATTGAAGCACTACGCTATGATCGGCGTGCTGCCAAAAATCACCTCAAATTTTTCTGTCCATCTGCCCTCTACCTGAGCCATCTTGTGGAAATGGGTGAAATAAAGTGTGGAAAGCACAGCACCAGGATCTACGGATTGAAGTCCAATCATTTGATGAATAACTACGCTGTCCCAGCCGCTTATTTTTTGAATGATTGACCACGGATCATCAGGAATTTCGGGCCAGGATAGTTTTGGATTTTCTACTCGAAAAATGCGGCAATATTCATAAACTGCAAGTTGAAGAAATTGGGTGGGCTGGAAAAATCCACGGACTAATTCTTTTGCTGAGAAAAGGACAACACCGTCTTCTTCAAACCATTCAGAACTGTGCCATTCTTCAGGATGCATCGGACTGGGGAATGACGTCGGATAGACCACCACTCGTTCGCAGGTTTTAAACAGTAGTTCTTCTTGTCCAAATCGCACCTTCACAGCACAAGCCGCCACGATAGCTTCAATATCGTGGGGTACAGATTCCCAACCCTGCGGCATAAACTGGGTGCCCATCATGAACAATGCCATACGATTGCGAAAAAGTTCCTTTTTCAAAGGGGCAAGGGCGTTGTAAAAATTGTCCTGTCGCTCCAGCATATGCCGCACTTCTGGCTCCACATCAGGTGGATTACGATGGTAATACCACCAATTTATCTGTGGACTAAAAATCAACATAAAAGCACCACCAACTACCCCTAAGATAATTAGCCATGTCCAGCCTTCAATGTATTCCCAGCTCAGGTACAACCCCGTTGCCGCCATCAGCGCGAAAGGGATAATCAATAATTTTGCAAACATGGTTTCAAAATAACGACTTTCTACCGAGGATACCTTCCTCAGGTTCGAGATTTATTTTCTATCATGCACTGCCAAATGCAGTTTTATGGGCGAACAACATGTTTCCAAAACGGGCCATCAAGCCGAATTACAGCACTTTGTAAGAAGTCTGCTCAATGATATCCAGTCCCTGCAATACATGCTGGATCACGATTGGTTCGAATCAGACATCGTCCGTATGGGGGCTGAGCAGGAGATGGCTCTGGTGCATCGCGATACCCTGAAGCCGGCTACAGTCGCTGTCGAAGCACTCGACCGTATGGCACAGTACCCCTGGCTGACTTCCGAACTGGCGGCATTTAATCTCGAAGCAAACCTGCCACCTTATGAATTGACCGGAAACTGTTTTTCCCGTACGGAAACCGAGCTTCTGGGATATTTGGATATCATCAGGGAGCATCTCCACGCCATGGATACAGACCTGGTCCTGACGGGGATATTGCCCACCCTGCGCAAAAACGATTTGGTGATGGAAAACCTGACCCCCAAGGAAAGGTATTATGCACTGATGGCTGCGCTGAAAGAAATGCAACTCGGGCATGCATTCGAACTCCGTTTGACTGGAATTGATGAGTTACTGGTAAAGCATGATACGCCCCTCCTGGAGGCATGCAACACCTCCTTTCAGATCCATCTCCAGGTAGCGCCCAAATCGTTCGTGCAGATGTATAATATAGCCCAGGCGCTGACCGCGCCTGTCCTTGCGGTAGCTGCCAATTCACCCATTGTTTTTGGCCGCCGGTTATGGCATGAATCCCGTATCGCCCTTTTTCAGCAATCGATCGATACGCGGAGTTCACATGACCATATGCGGGAACGCAGCCCCAGGGTACAATTTGGCAGCGGTTGGCTACGGGATTCCATCATGAATATCTATAAAGAAGACATTGCCCGGTTCAGGGTTTTGATTAATAGCGTTGATCCGGAAGATTCGATGGAAATGGTTCGGCAGGGCCGAGTACCTAAATTGCGCGCCCTGCAGGTACACAATTCAACGGTATACCGCTGGAACCGTCCCTGTTATGGCATTAGCGAAACAGGCAAACCACATTTGCGGATTGAAAACCGGGTGATCCCCAGTGGTCCTACAGTGTTGGATGAAGTGGCCAATGCCGCATTCTGGCTCGGCACGATGATGGAAATGGGCCACACAGTAGAGGATGTGACCAAACGTGTTTCCTGGGAGGATGTGCGCGATAATTTTGCCAAAGTGGCACGCTTTGGGATTGACACCCAACTTAACTGGTTTGACGATAAAAAAATAAGTACGATTCATTTAATTCAGGATACCCTGCTGCCCATGGCCGAAAGGGGGCTTCATCGTGCAGGTGTTGACCCTAAAGATATTGCTCGTTATCTAGGTGTGATTGAAGCCCGAGCCGGATTGCATATGAACGGTGCCCGCTGGATGCTGCGCGCGTTTACCAAATTGAAAAATGAAACAAGCCAGGATGAAGCCCTTTGCGCATTAACTGCAAGTATTATGGAAAACCAAAAAACCAACGAACCCGGACATACCTGGGGTATGCCCGACACTGAAAATCTCCGATCGTACAAACCTGCCGGGCTGAAAGTTGAGGAGTTTATGACAACGGACCTTTTTACGGCCCACGGACAGGATTCCATTCAGATGGTCACTGAAATAATGGATTGGCGCAAAATAAGGTACATGCCAGTAGAAGATGAAAAAGGCAACCTTATTGGACTGATTACTTCGCGCTTGTTATTGCGCCATTATTCGAAGAATTACACCCTGGAGGATGCTGTGCCTCAAACAATTGATGATATCATGGTGCGCAATCCGATCACAGTGTCCGAGGATACTACATTACTGCAAGCGATGCAAATCATGCGCGACAACCAAATTGGCTGCCTGCCAGTGATTAAAGACCGTGAGTTAGTCGGGATCATTACGGAAATGGATTTTTTACAGATATCCAGCCGATTGTTGGAGAGGATGGAGTGAAGTTTCTTGTCGAAAGTCTGAAAGTTGAAGGTCCGAAAAGTCGAAAGTCGATTGTCTCAACCCACTCATACCCACTTAGAGGTGTCAGACACCTTTTACCATCCATCCTCACTCAGGTGTCTGACACCTTGAAACCCAACCCATTTTGTAAAAGACGGAGGACCGATGCCCGAGTACGGCAGACGGCAGCCTAGATGTAGATCAATACGTGGACCGCGGATCCAGGATTATATTCGCAACGTCATGACCGCAGCCGGTAATTCATAACCTTTAAGTGCGCTTTATTACCTATCTATTACTTTATAATTACAGTATTAATACCTTATCATTACTGTAGCTCTTAAATCATACCGTATGTCAACGGATCTTAATCGCTACACATCGCGCTTCAATCGCAATCCTCATCAACCGCCAACTATCCTAAACGTCATCTATCATCATTTTTGATGATTTTTATGTTAAATGTTGCTCCAGAACTTGACAAATTCAGAATTGCGGATTAAATTTGGCCATCCTTGTATATTTCATTATCAAAAACCATTTATCCTGAAAAACACAAGACTTCTATTTTTAACCCAAAGAGCTAACAAATTCTTTGGAATTTTCGTCTCTCTCTCTCTCTCTCTCTCTGAGTCCATTCTATGCTATGGCGCAAGGCCACTGTGACCCCTTGCCTGTACCCTCCGGGTGCCTTAATGTTGGCCCGGATTACGTATGTGTAGGTTCAAATGTGGATGTTTCTACATTAGCTGAAGCAATTTCTGAATCCATACTTGTGTCACCCGGTCAAAGTGTCAATACTCCGCAGTATGTTATCATTGATGGGACCTTTGAGACAGGAACAATTAGTAACTATACCTTTTATCAAACTGACCTGATATTCACTCAGGGATCCTCTATTATTATTAATAATGCATCCTATCCCGGACTAATAAATCCAAACCTGAAAATTATATCTTCCACATTGCGAGGATGTACTTATATGTGGGCGGGCATAGATGTCCAAACAGCAAAAGGTATTTTCATTGAGGATAGTGATATTTTCGATGCCGTCTACGCAGTGCAAGCTGCAGATCGAACAAGGGTTATTCTAAGGAATAATGTATTCGATAATAATCATGTAGGCTTTTATGTCCCTCCACAAGAAAATAATGTACCCTCATCAGTAATCCATTTCATAAATGAGAATGTGTTCAAGGGTACAAATTTTAGCAATAAAGAAGAGGTGGAAGGATACCACAAAAGGCCATTTGCAGGGATAGAGGTACATAATATGTCCTTCCTGGACCTTGATGGTAAGGTAAATACCTTTGACCAACTGCATAATGGCATAGTCTCTTTTAATTCGAATGTCATCGTCAAAGGAGAATCTACTTTTGAAACTATAGAAAAATCCGTGCAGGCTGACCAATTATGGTTTGGGAATGGCATCTATACAGAAAAAAGTACAGGCTCCAAACTAAAAAGTACGTTGTCCTTTGATGGAGCGATGATAAACCAGAGTAGCCCACCTAACTTCTTGGATTGTGACGTTGGCATCTATAACAAGGATACCTGGATGGACGTAAGGAAGTCCTTCTTTAAATATGGAAAGACCGGGATCCAAATGCAGAATAATAGTTTATTGGTAAAATTCCAATTAACTGAAAACTTCTTGTTGGAGAATAGTGTATTTGGCATTGAATACCAAAGCCAAACAAATTACCACCCCAATACGATTCAAAGTAATTTATTCAAATTTGACGATGATGTCCAGAATTTTGGGGCAATAAATATTAGTGCTCCCTCCAATGCTGCTAACAATCTTGTCCAATTTTCCATACATGATAATTCGCTCAAATTTTCAAAAAACAACAAAAAAGGGATCATTCTCGAAGGCACCGGCAAATTATTGGTTAAGGGCAATTCATTACAATTTGACGAAGGACTGGATAGCTATCTGGGAATTAAACTGCGAAATGCTACGGGTAATTTTTTAGCAAACAATCATTTATATGGACGCGATCTATACGCTGACAGCGAGGTGAGGTTAGGTATTAACATCGAGGAATCTAAATTTAATTTGATCAAGTGTAATGAAATTTCCGGAATAAGCAGAAACATGGTGGCTTTTGGCGCATGCGATGCTTCAATCATTGAAGGAAATGCATTTGAATCTGGCTATCACGGTTTTGTGATTGGACCTAATCCTTTCGGTGGGTTCTACGGCCGTATCGGACTCCAACCCAATAGAGGAAATACCTGGGGTTACCAATTTGCTGGAAATGAAGCCGATTTTATTTTTTCGAATAATTTTTCACTTGTCGATTTATCCAAATTTACCGTTCATGAAAATGATGATTTTGGCGATTCTGACTACTGGCCTAATGCAATTAATGTAAATGGATTTGA
>JBBQMA010000006.1:0-16535 GCA_038328415.1 Chitinophagales bacterium
TGGCAACACTAGTAGAAAGTATACGCCCCAAACATTTTGGTGTTATTGTGCGCACGGCGGCAGAAGGTAAAAAAGTGGCCGACCTGCATGAAGAAATGACCGGGCTAATCGAAAAATGGCAGCAAATCCAGCGTCAGCTACACAAAGCAAAAGCACCGGTTAAACTCTTAAGTGAACTGGACAAAACCTCAAGCATCTTAAGGGATCTCTTGAACGGCTCGTTTAACCGGATCGCAACCAACGACCGGGAAATGTATATGCATGTCAAGAATTACCTGGAGACCATCTCGCCGGAACAGGTTAAAATTCTAAATCACTATAAGGGTACCCGTCCTCTTTTCGAAAACTATGGTGTCAGTCGGCAGATCAAAGCCTCATTCGGAAAGACGTATACTTTACAAAGCGGTGCTTATCTGGTTATTGAACACACAGAAGCCATGCATGTGGTCGATGTGAATTCCGGCCCGAAGATTGGTGCAACAAACTCGGATACAACTGTCCTCAGTGTGAATCAGGAAGCTGCCAAGGAAATTGCCCGCCAGCTCAGATTGCGGGATATCGGCGGAATTATCCTGATCGACTTTATCGACATGCGGAGTGCAGATCACCGTAAACAGCTATATATATATATGGAGGAATGTATGGGCTCTGACAGGGCTCAACATACCATCCTGCCACTTAGTAAATTCGGTCTGATGCAGATTACCCGTCAGCGGGTAAGACCTGAGATGACAATCGACACAACGGAAGTATGCCCTACATGCAATGGTACAGGATCCGTGAATGCTACAGTCCTTGTTACGGAAGATATCGAGCGCGACTTGAATTTCATTTTACAGAATCGTCCCAACACAAAGATTTCATTACATACCCATCCGTTTATTGAAGCCTACCTTAAAAAAGGATGGAATAAGACTCAGCGGTCCTGGTTTATGAAGCATTATAAGTGGGTGCCAATATACGGTAACAGCGAGTTTCCGATTACCAAGTACGTGTTCTTTGACGAGAATGACGATGAGATCCGCTTTTAAGATTATTCAGGTGCCTGTTTGATGTATCTTGCAGCGATACGTCACCTATGTCTATCCGCAAACTCGCCGGCGAAACCCTGATTTACGGCCTGTCCAGCATCCTTGGGCGGTTTGCAAATTTTTTGTTGGTTCCCTTATATACGTGGCTTTTATTGGATAGCGAGTTTGGCGATATCGCTTACTTCTATGCCCTGATGGGCTTTCTTAAGGTCTTTTTCACCCTGCAATTGGATACCGCTTTTTTTCGGTTTGGAAAAGATCCAAAAGAGCGCCCGGCCGCATATGCAGCCATCCTCCGTCCGGTCTGTTTTTATATTCTATCGCTGGGTGCTATCTTGTTTTTAGCAGCACCCTGGCTTGCAGATTGGACAGGTTTTCCCACCTATAGTATCGACTTTCGGCTCATAGCTGTCATACTGGCATTGGATGCCTTTACAGAGTTTCCAATGGCCCGGTTGCGGCTGGAACAGCGACCAATGCGATTCGTAACTATCCGTTTATTCGGAATTGTTAATATTATCATAGCTAATGTGCTCCTGCTTTGGCTCCTACCCAGATTTTTGAATGAAACACAAGCCCCCTGGCTGTATCCAGAAAGTCGGTTGACTCTTGTCCTTGTGGCTAATTTGTTGGGTTCGGTGATGACATTTATCCTGGTGGCGAGCGATTTGCGTTATCTCTTTAACAAGGAAGGCAGTTTGCCCTTCAAGCCCATTCTCATGTATGCCGCTCCGTTGATTTTTGTCTCCCTGGCGGGTGTAGTGAATGAGATGCTTGACAGGCAACTGCTGCGATATTTGCTGCCTGGTTCCTTCGATGAGGTGCGCGCTCAGATTGGTATTTATTCTGCCAATTACAGGTTGGCTATGATCATTGCACTGTTTACCCAGGCATTCCGATACGCAGCCGAACCGTTTTTCTTCCGACATGCTGATCAAAAAGATGCGCCGGTTATGTACGCCCGGGTCACGCGATTTTATACGCTTGCTGCTTCGGCAGGAATGCTTGCCATCCTACTTTTTAAAGATTGGCTTAAGTTCTTTATAGGCCGTGAAGGGAGTAGCTATCATGAAGGACTGGCGATTCTACCTATCCTGCTTTGTGCCAACCTTCTTTTAGGCCTGTATTACAATTTTTCTGTTTGGTACAAACTGACGGACAAGACAACAGCGGGTGCCTGGATTGCGGCAGTTGGGGCTCTCATAACTATCATTGGCAATATTTTATTTATACCGCTCTACGGCTATCATGCATCTGCATGGGTCACCCTTATCTGTTACGTTTTCATGGTGTTGGCCAGCCTGTTATGGGGCCAAAGGCATTATCCCATCCCTTATCCTGTCATGCGGATGGCAGGCTATTTGGGTTCGGCTATTCTGCTGGCCATCGGGTTTGATTTTTTTATGGATCAGGCTAATACTGTCCTAAAAATTGCAGTTGCCTTCAGTTGCCTGATCGGATACGCTCTTACCTGGTATCAATTGGAAAAACAGGCGATTCATCATTATGGAAGTTGATAAAGACAAGCTTGAGAATATTAATATGTAAATGTCTTCAACCAGCCGATCCATTCACCCCGTTTCATAATCAACCAGAGAATGGCCCAAAAACTGCCAAAAATGATGATCAGTCCAATATTTCGTCGCACTTTTTGATTGCGTTCACGTCGGGTGTTATATCGGAATACGGGTTTTGCCATGCGCAGATTTTCGGGAAATCGTGTTCAGTTCAGTAACCTTGGTTTGGACGCATCAACTAACACGTACCATGCCATGTACTTGCCGAAAGGGATAAATTTAAAGAACAACTGATCAAGGCTATCCAGGAAACGGACCATGCCTGCGAAAATAGACTTGTTGCGGAATGGGACGGCAAGCAAGCTAAACAGATAATAATACTTGATATCCAGTTCTTTAAAGTATTTTCCTATCAGAACCAGATCTTTACGGAGCAATGGATGCTCATCCGGTGTGCGGATGGAGGGGGTCAACAAGCGAAATAAGTTAATAAACGGATTATGCCCCAGCGGCTCCATAAAAAGGATACGCCCATCCTTTTTCAAAACTCTCGCAGATTCAGTAAAAAAAGCATCTAGGTCGAGGTGATGTATTATACCTGAGCCAAAGATGAGGGAGACACTGTGCTCCGGAAGCTCAAGCTCTTCGGCATTCATGACCTGAAAGGAACAATTTTGCAAACCGGCCTCATCGGCTATATTTCGGGATTTATTCACCGCCTCCTCAGAAATATCGATCCCCGTCATGTTTCTGGCCTCCGGTGCAAACTCCGGTGCAAACGTATGTATACCGCAGCCCAGCTCAAGGACATCCACACCACGGACACTCATGCGAACCCGTTCACGAAAGTCGGCTCGTATCTGGGCAAATATTTCATAATAGCCATAGTGCAAATTGCGTTTGCCCTCGGAATATGTTTCGTTGTGAAATGCCTTTTCGTTGGCAATGCGATCTTTACTGCTCATCGTCCTAAGTGAGGCGGATTGGATACCTTTGTTTCGTTACAAGCCCACAAACATACCGAGAATAAGTGAATATCGCCGTCAATACGCAGCTCCTGCTCAAAGACCGTATGGAGGGCATCGCGTGGTTTGCATGGGAAACCCTTCAACGTATTACTGCTGCTCATCCTGAACACCGGTTTTATTTCATCTTCGATCGGCCTTGGCACGAATCGTTCCTGACCACTGACAATGTAGTGCCGCTACGTACACGTTTGCCCAGCCGACATCCTCTTCTATGGTATCAGCGGTTCCATCATGCCATCCCTAACCTCCTTCAGCAGCACCGGATCGATCTGTTCTATTCTCCTGATGGGTGGAATGTTCCGGCACCTTTCCCTTCCGTGGTCGCGCTGCATGACCTTAACTTTTGGCACACCCCGGAAAATTTACCTTTCGCAACGCGATATTATTACCGCACCTTCTTCCCACAGTATGCCAGTGATGCCCGACGACTGATTACTGTTTCTGAATATTCAAAGCAGGATATTGTAGATTCGTTTAGCCTCCCTGCCGAAAAAATCGATGTGGTATATAACGCACCTAGTGCCGGATTCAGACCCTTGTCCTTAACGGAAAAAGAACAGGTGCAGAAGGAATTTGCCCAGGGCAAACCCTATTTTGCCTTTGTTGGCGCCTTAAATCCACGTAAAAACCTCCTGCGATTGTTGGAGGCGTTTGATCAATTCTGTCACACAACATCTTCAGATCTGATGTTGATCGTCGCCGGTGAGGCCATGTGGAGCAATACCCCATTTCGTGAGGCGTACAAAGCCATGCACCATTCCAGCCGCGTGTTGTTTCTCAACAGACGGGAAAGAGGAGAAATTATGCGACTGATTGGTGGTGCCGAAGCACTGCTGTTGCCCTCCACGTTTGAGGGCTTTGGCATTCCGATTGTAGAAGCCATGCAGTGCGATGTGCCTGTGCTGACGTCAAATGTTACCGCGATGCCGGAAGTGGCCGGTGATGCCGCGCTGTATGTCAATCCATTCAGCATCGGCAGCATCGCCGATGGATTACGCCTGTTGGCCAACGACCCGCTACGAAGGGCAGATCTAGTGAGTAAAGGCAGAGTCCGGAGACTGCGCTATTCCTGGGATCACGCTGCATTTCAGGTTTGGGAAAGCCTGGAGAAAGCCATGTACTGATCAGGTCTCCGTCCGGATAGCAGGCATTTAAGCGTTAGTTCATAGCCTTTACCGGAGTTGCGAAATAGAAATGGATTGATGGGTGGCCATTGTACTTCAGGTCGTAATAATTACCTTCGCAGCAAACAAAAGCTGTGATCAAATCAGATATATTGGTTGTCGGATCTGGCATTGCCGGGTTGACACTTGCCGTTAAACTCGCTCGTTTTCGACCGGATTGGAGGATCACCGTACTCACCAAAACCGATGATAATGAGAGTAATACCCGATATGCACAGGGTGGTGTGGCCGCCGTATGGAATCTTGAAAAAGATTCGTTTGAAAAGCATATAGCCGATACATTGGACGCAGGAGATGGATTATGTAATGTAGAAGCTGTTCATGCAGTAGTTACTGAGGGGCCGGCAAGAGTAAAGGAGATTATCGAATGGGGTACGCGGTTTGATTTTGAACAAGGGAAGACATATGACCTGGGACGAGAAGGGGGGCATACAGAAAATCGCATCCTTCATTATAAAGATCTTACAGGATGGGAAATACAGCGGGCTCTATTAGATGAAGCTTCCCACCATCCCAATATTGAGATTCTGGAACATTTTTTTACCATAGATCTGATTACGCAGCATCATCTCGGGTATAATGTTATTCGAGTCACGCCCGGTATAACGTGTTATGGTGTTTATGCGTTGGACAAAATAACAGGTCAGATTGAAACATTGGTTGCTCGTAAAACTGTTTTGGCTACCGGCGGTGCAGGTCAGGTATACAGGCACACAACCAACCCTGTAATTGCCTCAGGTGATGGTATTGCAATGGCTTATCGGGCAAAAGCAAGGGTGAGAGATATGGAATTTGTACAGTTTCACCCCACCAGTTTATACAATCCGGCCGGAGAAAACCCTGCGTTCCTTATTTCCGAGGCCGTTCGAGGCTATGGTGCGATTCTTAAAACTAAAGATGGGGAAGAGTTCATGAAGCGGTATGATCCCCGTGAGTCGCTTGCACCACGTGACATTGTAGCCAGGGCAATAGATAATGAGCTAAAAATACGTGGTGATGAGTTTGTTTGCCTGGATTGCACGCATTTAGACGAAACGGGGTTCAAAAATCATTTTCCTACTATCTATGACAAGTGTATGGAGTTAGGGATAAACCCGATGAAGGATATGATTCCGGTGGCACCTGCCTGTCATTATATGTGTGGCGGTATTCAGACCGATATGGCGGGGCGGTCCAGCATCCTACATCTTTATGCTTGTGGCGAATGTACTTCTACTGGATTACACGGAGCAAACCGGTTGGCCTCCAATTCTTTATTAGAAGCCATGGTCTTTGCCCACCGAATTGCAGAAGACATGCACAATGGGTTAGATAATGTACCGCTCATGGAGCAGGTACCTGATTGGAACGCTGAAGGCACCACAGCACCTCGGGAGATGGTCCTGATCACCCAATCAATCAAAGAGTTGAAAGAAGTGATGACCAGCTATGTAGGGATTGTAAGGTCCAATGTTCGTTTGAAACGCGCCTTGGACCGCTTATTTTTGTTGTATCGGGAAACTGAAGAACTTTATAATCAATCTACAATGTCGCCGCAATTGTGCGAGTTACGAAATCTTATAACCATCGCTTATCTGATCACAAGATCCGCGGCCATGCGAAGAGAAAGCCGGGGCCTGCATTATACAACTGACTATACTGAAAAGCTAGACCATCTGGAATCAACAATTCTTTAAGAAAAATCTGTATTCAGTATTACCGGGCATCAGCGGCAGCAGGAACATCAAATCCAAGGAATCCATCCGCTGATTGACTTGCTGTAGAAGCAAGATCTTTATCCGATTTCGATCGGGCACTATCCAATAGACTGGTTAACATTCGCATACGGGTATTTTCACGTAACCATCCTCCTTTGTAATGGCGAGGTAATTGTACCGTTGCAGGTTGGTCTGAAGCAGAAAAATCCTGAGTATTGCGCTGATGGTTATCAACATAAAGTTGAGTGTCATAATAATCAAGACATGATGCGATTGCATGCTCGGGTACCCGATCAAAAACCTGAAGATTATAGCGCTCTACTAAACCAACAAGCAAGTTGGAATATTGCGGATTGGTCGCATAACCACAACGTTGGAGTCCATTCGCCCATGAACGGTAATCCGTACGGTCTATCTGAAATAAGTCACTGTAGCGGGGTGTATTCATCAGGAATTCGGTGTGGTCCTTGTACGATTGAGCTGCATCGGGATACCTGCGAAAACAGGATTCAATCAGTTGGCCTCCACTGTCGAGGTCATCATCCTTCACAAGAAGGGTGTCACCAATCCAGTAGCTTTTACATTTTATACCAAAGTGGTTGGCGCCTTCACGAGCGAGCCTGCTTTGACCGGAACTTGACTCGAGGATGCCCTGGGCCAGTTTGATGCTTGAAGGTATACCGCTTGTATACATCTCTGTAACGGCCAAAGCAGCGTGTTCCCGAATGTAACGTTCAGGTGCTGAATAGGTGGCTATGGGATCTGCTACATCCATTTGTGCAGCAAGATGAGTAGCGCTGCATGCGAACAGTATAAGGACCAGAGAACGTACCATCACTTTTAATTTTAGTAGATATTATATATCGTATAAAACCCTATACGAGAGTATAGCAGGATAGTTGCGTTATTGGTATCATACGGGTTGTAAATGGGCTAAAACCCACCTGAATAAGTAAATAAAGATTTGGAAAACTACTATTTATAGCCTAAGCCAGGTGAATCGGCAGTCATTCATATTCCACCCCACTGCATTGAGCAAAGATATAAAGCAAACAGAGCCTGAAGAAGGCGCTGGTATTAGATCTCCGGATTGGATAATTTTAGGTAGGCCCCTATTGCCATCGGCATGGAAACCAGTTCTACAGTGGGAGCCTTAATGTTAATATAAAGGCCAGCTTCTTCAGCAGCTTTTAGGGTGCTATCTCCGAATACGGCGATTCGGGTCTCATTTTGCTCGAAGTCCGGAAAATTATCATTGAGGGATTTAATTCCCAAAGGACTGAAAAACACGAGGACATCGTAAAAGATGTCTCTCAGATCGGAGAGGTCACTGCTTACCGTTTGGTACATCAATGCCTCATTGAAGTTGAACTTATTATCTCTCAGGAACAAAGTAACCTCGGGGGCTGCGAGATTGGAACAGGGCAGCAGAAACCGTTCCTTGTCTCGGTGTTTTATCAAAGGTGACTTGAGATCTAGGATATTTCGTGTGCCGTAAAAGACCTTCCGCTTGCGGTAGATAATGAACTTCTGAAGGTAATTGGCAATCGCTTCGGTAAGGCAGAAATACTTCAGGTCCTCAGGTATTTTATACCGTAGCTCTTCAGCCATTCGAAAAAAATGATCAATACTGTATAAGCTGGTGAAAATAATAGCACTGTATTCCTCAGGGTAGATCTTGAATTTCCTGAATTCCTTAGCCGTCAAACCCTCAACATGGATGAATGGTCGCCAGTCTATGGCCAGTCCATACTTCTCCTCCAATTGGTAATAGGGTGATCTTTCAGGTTTGGGTTGGGAAACCAGAATGGTCTTTACCCTTTTATACGTTTCCGTTACCGACATCTGATTAGGCCATTAGCATTATCATTAGCCTCCAAGCCCATTTTCTCCAACCAGCTTCACAATTATTAGGACAGGCGCCAATTCAACAGCGCAAAGATAAAGAAAAAAG
Organism: Chitinophagales bacterium; assembly: GCA_038328415.1. Lineage (GTDB taxonomy): Bacteria > Bacteroidota > Bacteroidia > Chitinophagales > Saprospiraceae > JAGNXB01. The sequence goes on from JBBQMA010000006.1 coordinate 8,412, forward strand.
TGGATTGGACTCCCTATCAGGTACGGGAGGCCAATCAACAAACCACGAGCCACACGAAGCATGAAACTTATGGTTACAAACGTCAAGCCTGCCAACAGGAAAATGTCTCTTGGAAATCCATCAGTATAGCTTAATCCTACGTTGACTGGAAAGAGCATAAGTCCAAGGAGGGCATTAAACAGATTAATGCTAAAGCTATATTGCTGCATCGGTTTGTTTAAAGGAAAAATGGCCCCTATGAAGTTAAGCAAAAGGTGTTTGAAGACGTAAAAGGAAAAAATACCGGCAGAAAACCAAAGTAAATAGATTTGTGCAGTACCCGGAAATTGTCCTTTTGTCCACCAGTTGCTGATCTGGAACATGAAGATCCCGGCATTCATAAAAAAGAACAGATACCATGAGAGATAAACAGAAGAGCCGCTGCGTTCTTTATCTCGCATCAGACTGGAGGCAAGCTGATCGTTGAACATCCCCCGGACCATCCGGACTAAAAGATGGCGTTCTAAGTTGATCAGGAGACTCAAAAAGAAAAAGAGGGCCAGATAAATCCAAAAAAGTAAGCCGGGTGCCTTCACATACCGACGATCTTCTGGTGTCTTTATGGTCAGGTTGGGCGACGTTACAGAAGGCAGAAAAGCTAGTATTTCTCTGGCTTCATCCCCCCGGATCAGTTCAAATGGATTTCGTTGGCTATAGGCTATCTGCTGTAGCTCCTCATTGGATAACCTGTGTCTTAGCTCAAAAGGGTTAAATCGGGCAAAAGCCGAAATGGCCGATATCTGAAGGAAAAGGATCAGGAATAATCGGAAACGCATGGGGCAAAGGTAGCTGCTCAGATCGTGATCCACGATACTATTTTACAAACAAGGTATCTTTCAATCCAATGCCTGCAACGTTCAAGCCCCTCCAGCTGATTTTGAGAATAATTTACAGGACCATGCCCACCGAACCTGAGTGTTTTTAACCCTTTGCAAAAGAAGTATGCCCTTTCTCCAATCTTACAACCAATCAGACGTTTAAAAAGCTGTATTTTTCCATCCTATGTCGAATCGCATCATTTGGCGGATTGTTTTTTTCGGAGCCTTATCCATTATTGGGATTTTAGCCTTTCAGTCTTATTGGTTTATGCGAACCTGGGATTTTAAGGATCAGGAATTCCAGCAACGGGTACATATTGCCCTGATTAATGTGGCTAGAGAGATCGCCAGGTACAATAAAAGTGAGTTGCCCACTTATGATCTTGTAAAAAAACTGAGTTCCAATTATTATGTCGTCAATGTCAATGATGCTATAGATGCTGGAGCGCTGGAATATTTTCTGCGCAAGGAATTTGAGGCCGTTGCGATGACCGCTGACTTTGAGTATGCGATTTATGACTGTGCTTCTGATCAGATGGTCTATGGCAATTATTTTTCCTTTGAGGACGCTGCAGCAGCAAGCCCACAGGCAGGCAACCTTCCCAAATACGACCAATTTCTGTACTATTTTGGGGTCCGGTTTCCAGGCAGAACAAGCTACATACTGGAGAATATGCCGGGTGCACTCATTTTTTCAGGTATTCTTTTGGTCACCATCCTTTTTTTCCTCTACTCGCTATTCATTATTTTAAAACAAAAGCGGCTTTCTGAGCTCCAAAAGGATTTTATAAATAATATGACCCATGAGTTTAAAACGCCAATCTCTACCATCCGGATTAGTTCGGAAGTATTAATGAAAGACCCATCGATATCCGATAACCCGCGCTTACTGCGTTATGCAGGGATAATACACGAGCAAAACAAACGTCTGAATGAACAAGTGGAAAAAGTGTTGCAACTGGCCCAAATTGAAAAGGGATCCTTTAAAATAAAACCGGAGGATGTGGACATTCACGAGACGCTGTTGGCTGTGTTACCCAGTGTGCAGATGAAAGTCCAGGAATTGGGAGGGCAATTGTCTACATCGCTCGATGCCCAACGTACGCTGATTTTTGCAGATCCCTTGCATTTGCAAAATGTGATCACCAATTTATTGGATAATGCCATCAAATATTGCAAAGAGGAACCCATTATAAAGGTCAGTACGCGCAATGTGGCGAAAGGACTCCAATTAACGATTCGCGATGAAGGGATTGGGATCCCCAAAGAAGATCAACCAAGGATATTTGGCAAGTTTTACCGCGTTTCAACGGGAAATGTCCACAATGTCAAAGGATTTGGCCTCGGCCTGTATTACGTTCGGAGTGTATGTTTATCCCATGGCTGGGATATCAAGCTTCAAAGCGAAGAACATAAATATACCATGATCACTTTACAAATTCCGCAGTTATGACCAACGACACGCCGCATATCCTTTATGTGGAAGACGATGACAGCCTTAGCTTTGTGACCAAGGACAATCTGGAACTTCACGGTTACCAGGTGACACATATAGCTGATGGTAAAAAGGCGTTGCGAGAAGCCACCAAAAAAGTTTTTGACTTGATGATCCTTGATGTGATGTTGCCTGGTGTAGACGGATTTACGATCGCTGAGGAAGTCCGCAAAATTGATTCGGAAGTACCTATCTTATTTCTGACAGCCAAATCTTTAAAAGAAGATCGTATCCAGGGCTTGACGATAGGGGCAGATGATTATATCACCAAGCCGTATAGTATGGAAGAACTGATTTTACGGGTTGAAGTCTTTCTTAAACGGAAAAAGCTTTTCAAGCCAAAGGCCGTTGATCCCATCTATACCATTGGTTGCCTTATTCTGGACTACCCAAATCTTCTCCTACGCAATGGTGATGTGGAGAGCTCGATGACCCAACGTGAAGCGGATCTTCTGCGCTATTTGATCATGAATAAAGGGGTAGTACTTAAGCGAGCAGATATACTCAAATCTATCTGGGGAGAAAATGATTATTTTTTGGGGCGCAGTCTTGATGTGTTTGTTTCCAGGCTTCGAAAATTCCTATCTCAAGACCCCACCATTACGATAGAGAATATTCATGGCGTGGGCTTTAAAATGGTCGAGTCCACTCCTCCTGGATAAAAACATGGTTCGTTCATATCCTTAAAATCGATTTATTCGGAAAGGATCTAAGCGGATTGACGTTGGCAAGTTGTTGAGCAGCTGGCTAACCAGAAGCCCTTTCCCAATCATGCCCGGTGCAGATAAGGGAATGACGTGTGATGGACTGATATAACCGGCGCTCCCATAGCTGCAACCGTCTTGAAAGTTGCCTCATCAAGCACTGTAACCTGCCATCTTGATCGATGCAGATGCCAGGCAGTGCAAAAACCGATGACTCCACCACCAACAATAATTACACTTTTTTGCATAGCCTGGAATTACTGTGAAGATAAAAATCGGATTTATTCAGAAACAATCATTTTTATTCCTTTCAAAGCGCAAATAAAAAAGCCCCGGACGGGTGAGGTCTAGGGCTTACATGGCAAAAACAGTATAAAAATGGGCTTTTAAATCAATCCGATCTGGCATGCCAGAAAGACTAAATGTGTGGTGTTTCTGGCGTTTAGTTTTCGCTGTAAATTTTTTCGGTGGCTGATGACGGTGTTAGAACTAATATACAGACGTGTTGAGATCTCATCTGCTGTCAGACCATGACTTACCAAAGCCAGAATTTCTTGTTCGCGTTCAGAAATCTGTTCTGTAGGTCGTCTGCGGTCGATATAGGCTGTAAGGATATTTGGAGGATGGGCTAATTCTTGGTTATTCATGCCACTTGGTTTTTCCTACTAGAGTGATGTTTTGAGAACAGGCTTTGTGACCACAGGCACTTGATTTTTTTCATTTGGCAGAAGTGGCTGTCTGGTTATCCTGTAACTGCTATGATTAATGAACTTACCTTCTTGTTGTTCCACACCTTTGACTTTGCAATTGTCAAGCAGGAGCTCTGCTTCTGGTTCATGCCGGAATTGGCTGCCATCCAGAAGATGAATTCCATTGTATCTTGCTTGGTTAACCTAGACTTTGCCCACATTGACAAATTGACTTTCTCTCTTAAGACCATTGATCGCATTGCCGCCGGCGCCAATATGCACATGCCCTTGCAGAATGAACACATGGTCATTGGCAGCCGGCAGCCGGCTTTCATCCCAATGTTCGACATCATTCCAGTCGCCATTCCCATCTGTCCAGGTGATTTTGGTGGGTTCGTTTACGGATGCCTCAAGGACAGAGCATGTACTTGTCGTGGCGGCAATCAGGAGGATAAAGAGGTTCTTTTTCATGGTTACTTGTTTTTTGGTAGGTTATTATTATATTTATAGATGTACCGACAATTCGGTAATGTGACCTTAAGAAAAGGTTGAACTCCATTAGGCCAAATTGCGACATTTGTAATGTAATTCATTGATAATCATAATTATAAAATTGTTTAGACGCTTGCGACGTCCTCATATTTGAGGATGGTTACCCCCTATATATGAGTACTGAAAATCCTCAAGTCAAAGGATTTAAACTTTTTTTAACTCGTGAACCGAGAGAAAAAGCAATGCGCGTAGTAAGTATTGAGGGATCAGGATGGGTTGCATCCGCTGAAAAGTGCTGAGGTTGAACCGCCCTTAGCGTTCGAAGCAAGGCGTTTCTTCTTTTTATCAATTCCAGTTTGCTTTTTACGAATCTAGTTGGGAGCAGGAACAGGAAAAGTTTCCTCTAAGTTGGAGACGGCCTTTCGAAAAATGCAGCAATAAGGGTTAAAGTTGGGTTTACGCCCGACGTTTGCGCAAGTAGATCATACCCAAACCCAACAGGCAAATGCCGGCTATCCCTCCCGCCCAGAATGGCCAGGTCTTCTGGTAAAGTGGCTTAAGATTCCCTTGTTGAACCGTTGCGGACCAATAATAAGGATGGGATTTGGAAGGTTCTTCCATCAACGCAAGTTTCGCATGCTGCAGCGCCTCGTCTTTTGTATAGCCTTCTTTAAGTGATTGTAAGAAGTGAACGATAAGTGAGGCCATGGAGCGGTCATCGACATTCCACAATGTACTCAACAAGCTGCGCACACCAGCATGAATAAAACCATTATGAAGGCCTATTATTCCTTCGCCGGCGAGTATCTCGCCAATGCCGGTTTCACATGCAGAAAGGATGACTAAAGCAGAGGGAATTTTTTCGAGATAGATATCGCGAACAAGCAAACTGTCGGCAGGGTCCTCCAAGGTGCGTATTTGCTGATTGGCAAATGCAATGAATGACTCGTCCCCATTTCGGTCATTAGCTTTTCCATGTGTAGCGAGGTGAATAATCCGTGCTTGTCCGGCATACCGTCTGAAATTTTCCAAGGAGGCGTCCTGATCAAACCAAGCCTTGCCACCCATAAGTTGTAGGCCATGCTCCACTTCTTCGCGGCTATATAGCAATGGCGTAATAATATCTTGTCTCGAAACGACTGGCTTTAGTTCGCCCTCGCTGAAATCCGGCGCAAAACCGGCATATTCAAAGGCATATTTTAGTTCAGGTGCCGTTTCCAGTTTATGCCAGGTACTCAAGGAAAAATGTGAACTCACCGCATGATCTCGAATGACATAGGGAAGGGATGCCCAGTTTTCCTTTGAGCTTGGTTCCCTTTTTAACAGGCAGTCGAATGGCAAATAGGCCAGAATGCCATCCGGAATAATCAATAAGCGTTTAGGTAGAAGATCTCCAAATGGTTCCATCAAGAGATTATAAAAATATCGGGCCTCCCTTACGAAGGATTTGGACTCCGGACTTCCCCATACGGCATCGCGTGATGACTTGTTCGTAATCAATGAACGAAATGCACTAATCCGACGTCCTAAATCTTTCGGTACGGGAATAGCTACAAATCGTTCATACCCTTTGGTCACCAATAAACCATAGATGACATCATCCTGCCAAGAGTAGCTGAGCAGGGCGGACTCACTGGAAAGTGCTTTTCGAAGTGTAGCCACAGGCGGGAAAGTCCGTTCATATCGTTGTTCATAATAGTTTGGGTATTCCTTTTTCAAGAAGACAAGTAAGGCCTCCCTTTCGCGTTGACGCTGGTTTAGACTTTCTTCAGCAGATTTCTTCGCATCTCCCTCTAACTTTTTAACAACATTCCGAAAGCGTGCAATCTCAAGTTGCAATTGTTGGTCCTTGTCCTGAATCTCTCTGGGAACTGATGGATCTATTGCACTGGTTTGCTTTCTTACGGCCTGATCAAGAAGGATGGTTTTTCCGGATTCGCCATAATAAATAGCATCATCCAGAGAATGGTGGATGCCGGAATATCCTGAATAGGCTAGCCCCAACTGGTTTATTTTCTTGCCATAATCGTTGAGGAAAACAAGTGTGCCGGCATCCGGCACTCCGGACTGTAATTGGTGAAGGAGTTCTGACGTTTTTTTACAGCTTATGCCAAATTTTTTTAAGTGGCCCACATTTCGGGTCCTTAAGTATACCTGTTCATGCAGAAGGCTCCGTTCAAGATAGATCGGAATAAACAACATCAGATTGGACGCATTTACTTCTTTGCCAAATGGATCTTCAATTTGACGGACTAATTTTTGTTCTACCGTATCCAGCATGTGCATAGCAGACGATTCTTCGGAAATGGAACGCAAACACTCGCTATGGGCAAGATTTAGTTCAACCAATCGCTTTGTTTGGAGGATTGTTTCTGTTAAGGACTGCTGATAAAAATTCTTGGCTTCTATCACCGTAGTTAAGGCCTCTTCATGCCTTCCCAAAGTGTTTAAAATTTTAACCTTCTGGAGCAGGTTAGGAATTAAATCCGGAAAGGGCTGTTTGAGTACAAGTGCACGTGATTCCTGATTGCAAGCCAGGGCATCTTCATATTTCTTTTGGTCCAGATAGCAGAGGCTGAGCTCATCCAGGGCGTGGCACATTCTATATATCAATTTCACCCGGTCGACATACTTCAGCAGACTATTAAAATCTCGCTTCATGATTCTTACTATATCAGCAAGCTCCACTTGTGCACTATCCGGAAAAACTTTACGGAGGGCAGAGGCGCGATTAATCCGGGTCAAAAGCAAATGATCCGGTTGGCCTGAAAGTTGATACTCTTCTAGGAATAAATCATAGTACCGCAGGGCTTCCGGCAGCCGTCCGGATTCAATATTCGCCCGAATGAATAATGGGATATTGGTGACAAGTAAATAATCCTCCTGCTTTGATCTGTTTTTTGTGAGGATAAGTGTATCTATCGTTTGCTGGTAGAGGGTCAATGCATCATTTATCTTGCCCGTTTCCAGCAAAATTTTAGAATAGGCAGTAGCTAATTCAAACTTGTATTGACGCCACCGCTCATTTCTGGCCGGGGCAGCCTTTAGAAGTAGTGAAATACCTTGATGATAATATTTCTCACCGAGGAGGTATCTTCGATATGTCGAGGCATAGTTGATCCCCTGAACCAACAAGGGTATATATGTATCGAAAGAGTCGCGGGTGATATACTTTACAATAAACTGGTCCAGAGTGTCAAATCCCGCTTGTGGATTCGCACCTTTTATCAACTTCAGAACAAGGTTCCAATCCCGCTGATCCTCTGGTTCTGCCAACTTGCCGGTCTGTCCAAATAGCGGGACATGCAGTCCGACAAAGCCTATGAACAAAACAAGCCATTTCCCCCAAGAACGACGGACACTGGTTGGATATGGCTTGTTCATAATTTTCACTTTAGGACGTTTAATTTGGACTTAACCAAATATCGATCGTCGAGGGGGTTGGGTTGCCGTTTACTGTTTGCGTTAACGTTAATCTCAAGGTAGTTTCTAAAGGAACTTCTGGGAAGGTTAAAGACCAATAGGGATTTTCCGGGTTTGAGGATGCTTGAGAGACAACTGCTGTGTCGTAATTTATTCCTGATGCAACCGATATTAATCTAGCATTTGATATTGGCACATCAGAAACCATTCTAAATTGAGGTGTACCACTACCATTTGCCGGCATCATGACATGGGCATAACAACTATACATACCGCAATCTTGGGGGTGATCACCGATAATAATATACCACATGAATTGGGAAAGCCAAGGAAATGCCAGGATCATTTTACAACGTGACAAATCAATTTCATAACAAGTATAAGTAAAGAAATTGTCAATACTATCATGTCTTGCCTGTAGGGCTAAGTAATCTGGAAAATTTTCAATGGAATCGCGGCATATT